>NZ_JAOWGW010000062.1:171788-273817 GCF_030332945.1 Citrobacter sp. Cpo037 | reverse complement strand
GGTAAAAACCTTGAAGCAGCATCCGCGCAAGAACAAAACGGCCATCAACATCGAATACATGAAAGCCAGCATCCGTGCCAGGGTGGAGCACCCGTTTCGCATCATCAAGCGGCAGTTCGGCTTCGTGAAAGCCAGATACAAGGGGCTGCTGAAAAACGATAACCAACTGGCGATGTTATTCACCCTGGCCAACCTGTTTCGGGTGGACCAAATGATACGTCAGTGGGAGAGATCTCAGTAAAAACCGGAAATAACGCCAGAAATGGTGGAAAAAATAGCCTAAATAGGCTGATTCGATGTGTTTGCGGGAAAAAAATCGGCCCAGATCCGCGAAATTTTAATCAGCGAGTCAGCTTGGGAAGAAATGACCTGCTTATTCGCACCTTCCTTAGTGTAACCAAGTGAAAATAAGGATGTATTTGGTTTAACAAACGAAACAATTCTCTTTCTGAGCTATTTTAATACCCGTGATATTCATCGGAATATAGCAACGAGAAAGAGCCGTATTTTTAGCTGCTGGATGATTCTGACTAATGGGAAACATGTAAATTTTGTAAATTTAAAAAATAGTTAACGAACAATAATTTACACATTAAAAACTAACTTTTCAGGATGTTAGGAACAACCAACAAACATTTGAATTATCGTAAAATTCGTACTACACACCATTTCATAGGAGTTATCTTAACCTAAAACCACTATATTTATAAGTGTTATCGCGAATAATTCCGGGCAAATTGGTGTTATGTCAGTGCAACGGTTTTCGTATTATTGGCCCACTCAATTTGATGTCGTTTAAATAATAAATAATAATTAATTAAGAATCTCTCAATTCATTAATTATGCTTAACAATGGATTCACACCGCATCACGCAGGGATCAGACCGATAACAGATTTCGCAGGCAAAACCTCAGTATTTTCGAAATACGCCATTCAGCTGAGATCTCGGCTACCTTTTTCTTTACAGGCCTAACTTTTTTAGGCCAGACAAATCACCATACCCACACTAACAAAGCAAAATATAAACCACAAAAAACACAACAACCCAGATTATTACTCTACAAAAATCATATTATTTAGTCATTAACAGTGAATTATAATCCTCCTGCTTTCCAAAATCTTCTACTAAAGACCCTTCAAAACTCACCGTCGTGGGAGTACATTGTGCTGGGCTGACTTCCACGGCAGGGAGTGGCATTCACAGCTAAAAAGGTCAACGTTCATGTCCCCCATTGAAAAATCCAGCAAATTAGAAAACGTCTGTTATGACATTCGCGGCCCGGTTCTGAAGGAAGCAAAGCGCCTGGAAGAAGAAGGCAACAAAGTTCTGAAACTGAACATCGGCAACCCCGCGCCTTTCGGGTTTGAAGCGCCAGATGAAATTTTGGTGGATGTGATCCGCAATTTGCCAACTGCGCAAGGATATTGCGATTCCAAAGGCCTTTATTCAGCCCGCAAAGCAATCATGCAGCATTACCAGGCCCGTGGGATGCGCGACGTAACCGTGGAAGATATCTATATCGGTAACGGCGTATCTGAATTGATTGTGCAGGCCATGCAGGCATTGCTAAACAGTGGGGACGAAATGCTGGTTCCTGCACCTGATTATCCACTGTGGACGGCGGCGGTTTCGCTCTCTGGTGGTAATGCCGTGCACTACCTGTGTGACGAATCGTCAGACTGGTTCCCGGACCTGGATGATATCCGCGCCAAAATTACGCCGCGTACCCGTGGGATCGTCATCATCAACCCAAACAACCCTACTGGCGCGGTGTATTCTAAAGAGCTGCTGATGGAGATTGTTGAGATTGCCCGCCAAAACAATCTCATCATCTTTGCGGACGAGATTTACGACAAAATTCTTTACGATGACGCCGAGCACCACTCGATTGCGGCAATGGCCCCTGACCTGCTGACTATTACCTTTAACGGCCTGTCAAAAACCTATCGTGTTGCCGGTTTCCGCCAGGGCTGGATGGTACTGAACGGACCGAAGAAACATGCCAAAGGGTATATCGAAGGCCTTGAGATGCTGGCTTCTATGCGCCTGTGTGCCAACGTTCCGGCACAACATGCCATTCAAACCGCACTGGGTGGATATCAGAGCATCAGCGAATTCATCATGCCTGGCGGACGTCTGTATGAGCAACGTAACCGCGCCTGGGAACTGCTTAATGACATCCCCGGCGTCTCTTGCGTAAAACCGCGCGGTGCGCTGTATATGTTCCCGAAAATTGATGCTAAACGCTTCAATATTCATGACGACCAGAAGATGGTACTCGACTTCCTGTTGCAGGAAAAAGTACTGCTGGTCCAGGGGACGGCATTCAACTGGCCGTGGCCGGATCATTTCCGCATCGTCACGCTACCGCGTATTGACGATATCGAAATGTCGCTGAGTAAATTTGAGCGTTTCCTGTCAGGGTATCGCCAGCTGTAACCACGCAAAGTGCTGCCGGGTTTGCATCCGGTAGCACTCTCTGCGCAAAATACCGTTACTGAAGTCACTGAGTAAGGGTCGTTATGAAGCAGAGCCACTTTTTTGCCCACCTCTCCCGTCTGAAACTCATTAACCGCTGGCCGCTGATGCGCAACGTGCGCACCGAAAACGTGTCCGAACACAGTCTGCAGGTTGCCATGGTTGCCCATGCGCTGGCCGCAATTAAAAACCGTAAATTTGGTGGTCAGGTTAATGCTGAGCGTATTGCCCTGCTGGCGATGTATCACGATGCGTCAGAGGTGTTAACCGGCGATCTCCCTACCCCAGTGAAATATTTTAACTCGCAGATTGCTCAGGAATATAAAGCGATAGAGAAAATTGCCCAACAAAAACTGGTCGATATGGTTCCTGATGAGCTGCGCGATATTTTTGCGCCACTCATTGATGAACATGCCTTAAGCGAAGAAGAGAGGTCGATTGTTAAACAGGCCGATGCCCTGTGCGCGTATCTGAAGTGCCTGGAAGAACTCTCCGCCGGTAACAACGAATTTCTGCTGGCGAAAACACGTCTGGAAAAAACGCTGGAGTCACGACGAAGCGAAGAGATGGACTACTTTATGGACGTGTTCGTCCCGAGTTTTCACCTCTCATTAGATGAAATCAGTCAGGATTCTCCATTGTAAGTTTGCGACAACGTTACCTTTGTAGGCCGGATAAGGCGTTAGCCGCCATCCGGCACATAAAAATCAAAACGGAAACAGTATCGGGATCATCACCACGCACACCACCATCACAATGATGGTAAACGGCACGCCAATTTTTACGAAATCGCTAAAGCTGTAGTTACCCGGCCCGAGCACCAGTGTGTTTACCGGTGAAGAAACTGGCGTCATAAAGGCTGCGGAAGCCGCCATCGCAATCACCATCGCAAAAGGATACGGCGAAACGCCCATAGACTTTGCTGCCGCCAGCGCAATCGGCGCCATCAGTACCGCCGTCGCAGTGTTAGAGATAAATAACCCAATGGTCGCGCACAGCACGAACAGGCAGCCCAGCATCATATACGGGCCGTACCCTCCACCAACGTCCATTAACCCTTTAACCACCAGATCAACACCGCCCGTTTTCTGTAATGCCAGCGCAAAGGGCATCATTCCGACAATCAAAATAATACTTGGCCAGTGAATGGCTTTATAGGCGCTTTCGGCATCAATGCAACGGAATTTTCCCATCAGCAAACAGGCGATAATCGCGGCAACCGTATTAGGAATTTCATCGGTGAGCATTAACGCGACCATCAGCACCAGACAGAAAATCGCATGCGGCGCCTGGCTGTGCGCCGGGGAGGCTTCACTGACTTCCACGGGCATATTCAGCACCACGAAATCGCGCCCTTTTTGCCCCAACAAAGTGATGAGTTTCCAGTTACCCACCACCAGAATAATATCGCCCATCAGCAGCGGCTCATTGACGACCGCCCCGTCCAGCGCCGCACCATCACGCTTCAGTCCGACGACATTCAGACCATAACGTGTGCGAAAGGCGATTTCCCGTACCGTTTTGCCGATCAATTCCGATTCAGGGATCAATGAAATCTCGGCCATACCCACATCAAGCGCCTGCTCAGAGAAGTATTCGCCGCGCAGCACCATTGGCTCCAACAGTTGCTCGCTGCAAAATTCACGCAGGTCAACGTCGGCCGCTGACATATCGATCAGCAATACGTCACGGGCACGGAACTCAGAAACCCCGTTAACATCAACAATCACGCGGCGAAAACGCCGCCAGCGTTCAACACCAATCACGTTTGCCCCGTAGCGCTCACGCAATTTCAGGTCATCCAGACGTTGGCCAATCATGGGAGAACCCGGGCGAATCGCCAGGCGACGAGCACGCCCTGTCAGGCGATATTCTTTAATCAGGTCGCGAAAGGTCCGGCGCTTCCAGCCGTCTCCCGGCAGCCCGGAGTCTTCGCCTTTCAGCATAAAACGCATCACCAGCATATAAATTATGCCGAGAACCAACACCACCAGCCCCAGTGGGGTTACGCTAAAAAAGCTAAAACCGTTAAGTCCTTCACGTAACAATTCACTGTTGACGACCAGGTTCGGCGGCGTTGCCACCAGCGTCATCATGCCGCTTATCAATCCGGCAAAGCTCAATGGCATCATCAGGCGTGAGGGGGAGATTTGCATGCGCATGGAAACGCTTAAGACAACCGGAATAAAGATGGCGACCACACCGGTCGAACTCATGAAGGCACCAAGTCCGGCTACGGTTATCATCAGCAACACCAGCATTTTCACTTCACTGCTGCCAGCCACCTTCACCAGCCAGGCGCCCATTACCGTCGCCACCCCGGTACGCACCAGGCCGTCGCCGATAATGAATAAAGCCGCTATCAAAATAACGTTAGGATCGCTGAACCCGGAAAAAGCCTCTGTGATGCTCAATGTTCCACTCAGAACAAAGGCAATAATGACCAGCAAAGCGACCGCGTCCATACGCACTCTGCCAGTTGCAAACAAGACGACGGCAATCGCCAGCAATGAGAGAACCCATATCAATTCACCGTTCACAACATATCCTTGTTAAATGAGAGGGATGGACTGATTCTGCCATAAAAAAGCCCCAACAATCTGGGGCTAAATCATGATCAGGTATTTCTTATAACGACCACATTTCCGTTGGGTTGTTTGGTCACAGAAATATGTTCCAGACTGGTCAGCGAAAAATCCACCTCGTCCAGACGCGGCGTATCCGCTGGCGCGTTAACCGCGATGACATGACACCCAGCCGCCAGTCCTGAAAGCACCCCGGCGGGGGCATCTTCCACCACTGCACATTCCTGCGGTGCCAGGCCCAGAAGCTGAGCGCCTAACAGATACGCGTCTGGTTCTGGTTTCCCTCTCTTTACCCGCTCGGCGGTGACAAACACTTCAGGAGCAGGAAGCCCAGCAACACGATGGCGCGCCCGTGCGACCGGCATGGAGCCGGAGGTCACAATCGCCCATGGAATACCCGCTTTATTGAGATGGTTGAGTAAATCAACAGCCCCCGGCAGCGCGGTGATCCCGGCAGTTTCCGTCGCTTCGATCTGCTCCAGACGGGTAAATTCCGCGGCGATCTCTGCCTCAGACTTGCCCACCATAAAGTGTCGCAGGGAGGTAATGGCCTGCTTACCATGAATAAAGCCGAGTACCTCGGCGTGATCGAGGCCGAAGCGATCGGCCCAGTTGCACCACGCACGCTCTACTGCGGGTAAGGAATCGACCAGCGTTCCATCCAGATCAAACAGAAAACCTTTGCACTGCACGCTCGCCCCCTCAGGCATTAATGATTTGGTTAATTTCATTCGCGCTCAGGTGATACTGACGCGGGCAAGAGTGCCAAACATTCAGCATACGCTGATATTTTTCCCACATTGGGGTCTGGGCGTTGAAGCCATGCGTACCCGCATCAAAGTGGGTGTAACGACCTTCCACATTGACCATAAAACGAACATACCCGAGGAAACGGGCTTCCGTTGCAGCGTCAAAACCGAGGAAGGTCACGCGACGCTCATCAATAGCCTGTGCATCCTTAAGATTAGTCCAGGACACATGTAATGCGTGATACATCTCCATAATATCGATAATCGTACGACAGGTTTCTTCCGTCAGCTCACCAAACTCACGATCCAGCTCACGCATCTGCAAGCCGTAACCGCGTTCAATAATCGTCTGCAAACGACGATAACGCTCGGCGTTAGTTGGATCGAGCATAGTCATCATTTTGTACTGATTCGACAAAATCAGACGTTGAGCGTTGGTCATTTCCATTTGGGACTCCTGTATCACTACTACTGCGATGAAAAAAAGAAGGCATCATGTGCCTTCTTTTATATGCGTAATCAGGGGTCAATTACAAATCATCAAGGAAAGTTTTATCCAGTTGTTTGAAGGCGCGCTTAAGCGTGTCAGCCAGCGCCTGGTAATCCGGCTTTCCTTCTACCGGAGAGAGCGCCTGCCCAGCTTCTTGCAATTTACCCCGAACTTCGTAGAACCAATTGAGAATTGAAGGCGGCAGCGGCGTTACAGAACGTTTTCCCAGCCACCACATCCCCTGCATCGGCAGGCTAAGCGCAAACAGCGCAGTCGCTACGGCCGGGCCCAACTGCCCCCCTAACGCAATTTGCCAACATAAGGTGAAGACGGCGATAGGCGGCATAAAACGGATCGCGTAACGCGTCATGCGGATCACGCGGTTCTCAACAAACACGGGCGCAAGGCGCTTTTCCATTGGCCACGTCTTTGCATAGTGCTGCCCCCGGCGAAACAAGCTAAAAAAATTGACGGAGCGATTATCCGGTGTCGACATGGCGGTTACCTCAACTTCACATATAAAAATTAAAAAATTTGTGCAAAACAACAACTACAAGGGACATCGTTCAAAACATTTTGTCTTTGATACCCACATTCAGGTATCCTGTGCCGGCCTGTAAGGCCTGTAGTCCAAAATCATTGAGTCGTCAAATTGGCATACATTATGCCATTGCCTGAAAAATACGCAAAATGACATAGACTCAAAGGTATTTATTCCATCGTGCCCAAAAAGACTATGGCGCATGATGTTAATCATAAACGTCGGTGTCATCATGCGCTACGCTCTATGACTCCCTGACGTTTTTTTAGCCACGTATCATAAATAGGTACTTCCATGTCGAGTAAGTTAGTACTGGTTCTGAACTGCGGTAGCTCCTCACTGAAATTTGCCATCATCGATGCAGTAAACGGTGAAGAATACCTCTCTGGTTTAGCCGAATGTTTCCATCTCCCAGAAGCACGTATCAAGTGGAAAATGGACGGCGGTAAACAAGAAGCGGCTTTAGGTGCAGGCGCCGCTCACAGTGAAGCGCTGAACTTTATCGTTAACACTATTCTGGCACAAAAACCAGAATTGTCTGCGCAATTGACCGCTATTGGTCACCGTATCGTACACGGCGGTGAGAAGTACACCAGCTCTGTGGTTATCGATGATTCCGTTATTCAGGGCATCAAAGATTCTGCCTCTTTCGCACCGCTGCATAACCCGGCTCACCTGATCGGTATCGCAGAAGCGCTGAAATCCTTCCCTAATCTGAAAGACAAAAACGTGGCTGTATTCGACACCGCGTTCCATCAGACTATGCCGGAAGAGTCTTACCTCTATGCTCTGCCGTACAGCCTCTACAAAGAACACGGCGTTCGTCGTTACGGCGCACACGGTACCAGCCACTTCTTCGTCACTCAGGAAGCGGCAAAAGTACTGAACAAACCGGTTGAAGAGCTGAACATCATCACTTGCCACCTGGGCAACGGCGGTTCTGTATCTGCTATCCGTAACGGTAAATGTGTTGATACCTCCATGGGTCTGACCCCACTGGAAGGTCTGGTGATGGGTACACGTTCCGGTGACATCGACCCGGCGATCATCTTCCACCTGCACGATACCCTGGGCATGAGCGTTGACCAGATCAACAAAATGCTGACCAAAGAGTCCGGCCTGCTGGGTCTGACCGAAGTCACCAGCGACTGCCGTTATGTTGAAGATAACTACGCTACTAAAGAAGACGCTAAACGTGCAATGGACGTTTACTGCCACCGTCTGGCGAAATACATCGGTTCTTACACTGCGCTGATGGATGGTCGTCTGGATGCAGTTGTCTTCACCGGTGGTATCGGTGAAAACGCAGCGATGGTTCGTGAACTGTCTCTGGGCAAACTGGGCGTTCTGGGCTTTGAAGTTGACCACGAACGTAACCTGGCCGCACGTTTCGGCAAATCTGGTTTCATCAACAAAGAAGGTACCCGTCCTGCGCTGGTTATCCCAACCAACGAAGAACTGGTTATCGCGCAAGACGCGAGCCGCCTGACTGCCTGATTTCACACCGCCAGCCTAGCTGGCGGTGCTGTTTTGTAACCCGTCTAAATTGGCGGTAACGAAAGAGGATAAACCGTGTCCCGTATTATTATGCTGATCCCTACCGGAACCAGCGTCGGCCTGACCAGCGTCAGCCTTGGCGTGATCCGCGCAATGGAACGCAAAGGCGTTCGTCTGAGCGTCTTTAAGCCGATTGCTCAACCGCGTGCCGGTGGCGATGCGCCAGACCAGACTACCAGCATCGTCCGCGCTAACTCTTCTCTGCCAGCCGCTGAGCCGCTGAAGATGAGCCACGTTGAATCTCTGCTGTCCAGCAATCAGAAAGATGTGCTGATGGAAGAGATCATCGCGAACTACCACGCGAACACCAAAGACGCTGAAGTTGTACTGGTTGAAGGCCTGGTCCCAACCCGTAAACATCAGTTCGCGCAGTCCCTGAACTACGAAATCGCGAAAACGCTGAACGCGGAAATCGTCTTCGTTATGTCTCAGGGTACCGACACCCCGGAACAGCTGAACGAGCGTATTGAACTGACTCGCAGCAGCTTCGGCGGCGCGAAAAACACCAACATCACCGGCGTAATCGTTAACAAACTGAACGCACCGGTTGATGAGCAGGGCCGTACTCGCCCGGATCTGTCCGAGATTTTCGACGACTCTTCCAAAGCGAAAGTGATCAAAGTTGATCCGGCTAAACTGCAAGAATCCAGCCCGCTGCCGGTTCTGGGCGCGGTGCCATGGAGCTTCGATCTGATCGCTACTCGTGCAATCGATATGGCGCGTCACCTGAACGCCACCATCGTTAACGAAGGCGATATCAACACCCGTCGCGTGAAGTCTGTGACGTTCTGCGCACGCAGCATTCCACACATGCTGGAACACTTCCGCGCAGGCTCCCTGCTGGTAACTTCCGCAGATCGTCCTGACGTGCTGGTTGCAGCATGCCTGGCGGCCATGAACGGCGTGGAAATCGGTGCCCTGCTGCTGACTGGCGGCTACGAAATGGACGCGCGCATCACTAAACTGTGCGAACGTGCATTTGAAACCGGCCTGCCGGTATTCATGGTAAACACCAACACCTGGCAGACCTCTCTGAGCCTGCAGAGCTTCAACCTGGAAGTTCCGGTTGACGATCACGAGCGCATTGAGAAAGTCCAGGAATACGTTGCAAACTACATCAACGCTGACTGGATTGAATCCCTGACTGCGACCTCTGAGCGCAGCCGTCGTCTGTCTCCGCCAGCGTTCCGTTACCAGTTGACCGAGCTGGCGCGCAAAGCGGGCAAACGCGTTGTTCTGCCGGAAGGCGACGAACCGCGTACCGTTAAAGCAGCAGCCATCTGTGCTGAACGTGGTATCGCAACCTGCGTACTGCTGGGTAACCCGGATGAGATCACCCGCGTTGCAGCCTCTCAGGGCGTTGAACTGGGCGCTGGCGTAGAAATCGTTGATCCAGATGTGGTTCGCGAAAGCTACGTTGCTCGCCTGGTCGAACTGCGTAAAAACAAAGGTATGACCGAAACCGTTGCCCGCGAACAGCTGGAAGACAACGTGGTTCTCGGTACCCTGATGCTGGAGCAAGACGACGTTGACGGCCTGGTTTCTGGTGCAGTACACACCACCGCGAACACCATCCGTCCGCCGCTGCAGCTGATCAAAACTGCGCCGGGTAGCTCCCTGGTGTCTTCCGTGTTCTTCATGCTGCTGCCGGATCAGGTTTACGTTTACGGCGACTGCGCGATCAACCCGGATCCGACCGCAGAGCAGCTGGCAGAAATCGCGATTCAATCCGCTGATTCCGCAATTGCCTTCGGTATCGAACCGCGCGTAGCGATGCTCTCTTACTCCACCGGTACTTCTGGTGCAGGTAGCGACGTAGAGAAAGTTCGCGAAGCAACCCGTCTGGCGCAGGAAAAACGTCCTGACCTGATGATCGACGGTCCGCTGCAGTACGACGCCGCCGTTATGGCTGACGTAGCAAAATCCAAAGCGCCGAACTCTCCGGTTGCAGGTCGCGCTACCGTGTTCATCTTCCCGGATCTGAACACCGGTAACACCACCTACAAAGCGGTACAGCGTTCTGCCGACCTGATCTCCATCGGGCCGATGCTGCAGGGTATGCGCAAGCCGGTGAACGACCTGTCTCGTGGCGCGCTGGTAGACGATATCGTCTACACCATCGCACTGACCGCGATCCAGTCTTCCCAGCAGCAGCAGTAATCTGCCGAGTGTGCCGGATCTCTTATCCGGCAACACATCTGCTTATCAAACCGGAAATAGCTGATATTTCCGGTTTTTTTATGTCTGTTTCCCCTTTGGCATAATCTGAAATATTTGCCTGAATGCGCTGCATCAATGAATAACCATTCTTCTGTTCGCATACTTACTCTCTTTTGCGTTGCAACAGGGATAGTCTTTCATGTCAGTAGTAACAGAATCACAGCCAGCTAAAAAATGGGCGATGCCCGACACGCTGGTGATTATTTTTTTCGTCGCCATTTTAACCAGTCTGGCAACATGGGTTGTTCCCGTCGGGATGTTCGATAGCCAGGAAGTTCAGTATCAGGTTGATGGACAAACCAAAACCCGTAAGGTGGTTGACCCCCATTCCTTTCGTATTCTGACCAACGACGCAGGTGAAGAGCAGTATCACCGGGTGCAGTTATTCACCACCGGAGATGAACGCCCAGGCCTGATGAATTTCCCGTTTGAAGGATTAACCTCCGGCTCGAAATTCGGCACTGCTGTCGGCATCATTATGTTTATGCTGGTCATTGGCGGTGCATTCGGCATCGTTATGCGTACCGGCACCATTGATAACGGCATCCTGGCGCTCATTCGCCATACGCGGGGCAACGAGGTCCTGTTTATCCCAGTGCTGTTTATTCTCTTCTCCTTAGGCGGCGCGGTGTTTGGCATGGGGGAAGAGGCTGTTGCCTTTGCCATTATCATCGCGCCTTTGATGGTACGGCTAGGTTACGACAGTATCACCACCGTTCTGGTTACCTATATCGCGACTCAGATTGGTTTCGCCAGCTCATGGATGAACCCATTTTGCGTGGTGGTCGCGCAAGGTATTGCGGGAGTACCGGTGCTCTCTGGTTCCGGGCTACGCATCGCGGTCTGGGTGATCGCTACACTAATCGGGCTGACCTTCACGCTGGCCTATGCGGCGCGTATCAAAAAGAATCCGCTTTTGTCCCGGGTACATGAATCCGACCGCTTCTTTCGCGAGCAGCAGGACGAGGTCGTGGAACGACGCTTCACGCTGGGCGACTGGTTAGTGCTACTGGTGCTGACCGCGGTGATGATTTGGGTTGTCTGGGGCGTTATCGTCAACGCGTGGTTTATTCCTGAGATCGCCAGTCAGTTCTTCACGATGGGTCTGGTGATTGGCATTATCGGCGTCGTGTTCCGGCTCAACGGCATGACGGTCAACATCATGGCCTCCTCATTCACTGAGGGTGCACGAATGATGATTGCCCCTGCCCTGCTGGTTGGTTTTGCCAAAGGCATTTTACTGCTGGTCGGTAATGGAGAGGCGGGTGAAGCCAGCGTGTTAAACACTCTGCTGCACAGCATTGCCAATGGCATCAGCGGGCTGGATAACGCCATCGCAGCGTGGTTTATGCTATTGTTCCAGGCAGTATTTAATTTCTTCGTCACTTCCGGCTCTGGTCAGGCTGCGTTAACCATGCCGCTACTGGCACCGCTGGGCGATCTGGTTGGCGTAAACCGTCAGGTCACGGTCCTGGCCTTCCAGTTTGGCGACGGATTCAGTCATATTATCTATCCGACGTCAGCGTCTCTGATGGCTACGTTAGGCGTTTGTCGGGTGGATTTTCGTAACTGGCTGAAGGTAGGTGCTACGCTGTTGGGACTGCTGTTTATTATGTCCAGCGTGGTGGTGATTGGCGCGCAGATGATGGGTTACCATTAAAAAGTGTGCGTCCGGCCTACTCGATTTCTCGACGCAGTAGGCCGGATGAACAGAGTTTACTCAGCTTCTTCCTGCTTTTCGGCTTTCGCCCCTTCATTCTTGGCGTTACGGGTCATCCACAGCGCCAGGGCTTTCAGGGAATCCGGTGTAAATTCGTCGCAGCGCGCGGTAATTTCTTCCGGCGTCAACCAGCAAACTTCACTGACCTCATCTTCCTGAAGCGCAAACGGTCCGTGGGAAACGCAGCTAAACAACCCACCCCATACGCGACAGTTCTGGTCTTCAAAGTAAAACTGACCATGCTCGGCAAACGGCACGCCCGCAATCCCCAGTTCCTCTTCTGCTTCACGACGCGCTGATTCCAGCATCTGCTCGTCAGCCTGAACCACACCGCCTGCGGTGGCATCCAGCATGCCGGGCAAAAAATCTTTTGTCTCAGTGCGACGTTGAACCAGAATTTTGCCCATACCATCATGCACAACGATATACGTTGCACGATGGCGTAAGCGTTGCGCCCGCATTTGTTCCCGGCTGGACTGTGCAATGACTTCGTTGTCTTCATTCACAATATCCACCCATTCAGTACTTGCCAAACGACGCTGTTCCACCATCAGGAAACCTTCTTTTTTCTGGCGCTCTTACGGCGCGTTTATGTTTGTGGGGTAAATTACGGATTAATCTCGACCTGTGCAATAACACTTTGATCATTGAGTGCCATTACGCTGAGAACATTATCATCCAGAATCCCGTAACTTGCCGCAAAGCCCCCTTTCGGGATGCTTACCGAGCCGGGATTGAAATGATAGATATCCTCGCGCCGCTCAGCAACCGGCAGATGAGTATGCCCATAAACCAGAACATCGCCCGCATTGAGCGCCGGCATATTTTGCGGGCCAAAAAGGTGTCCGTGCGTCAAAAAGAGTCGCTGGTTTTCTGTCAGAATTTGCTGCCACGGCGCAGTCATCGGAAAATGCAGGAGCATCTGATCCACTTCGCTATCGCAATTACCACGCACCGCAATAATTCGCGATGCCAGCTCATTCAGCCGTTCAGCAACCTGCGCAGGTGCATAGCCTTCTGGAAGCGCATTACGCGGCCCGTGGTTTAAAACATCACCCAATATCACCAGCCATTGCGCGCCGCTTGCAGCAAACCGTTCGAGTACGCGTTCCGTGGCTGGCAACGAACCATGAATGTCCGATGCGAACATCAGTTTCATCACTCACTCCTCGCTGAAAATCACCTTGTAATGATACTGGATTATGGCCCGTTTTTCAGCAGGAACGCTTCGCTGAAAGCGCGATAAAACGCTGTACTGAAGCGCGCTGCCACTGGAAGGTGGCGTATTCCGCAAGCGCTTCAGGAACCTCATCGCCATTCAGGACCAGGCGATTAAGCATTAGCGCTAAATCACAGTCAGCGATACACCATTCACCAAATAAATTCTGCTTACCGTGGCTCAGTAAACTGCTCGCAGTAGCGAACAGTTTTTCCGCACTGGCTTTTCCCGCTTCGCTTAAAGGTCCTTTCTTCACGCCAGCAAAAACGACATCTGTTGATCGTTCCTCACGGATAGGCATTAAATCGCTGCGGATCCACGCCTGAACCTGGCGCGCCCGAGCGCGCTTTTGTACATCGTGTGGGTAGATACGCTCCCACTGTGGCGGTGCAAAGCTCTCTTCCAGGAATTCCGTAATCGCTGATGATTCGCTCAGTTCAAAACCATCGATCTCAAGAACCGGTACGCGGCGCGTCAAGGCGTAACCTTGCCATGAAGGATGCAAGTGTTCACCACTATTGAGATCAACGGTTTTCAGCGTAAAAGGTAGCCCTTTCTCTTGCAGAGCAACATAAACAGACAGCACGTAAGGGGAGAAAAAATTGGCATCTGACCACAGCGTAATTGCAGATTTGCTCATAATGTCCTCTGAAGTGTATTGGCTTGCCTTCAAAATATAGAGTCTTTCTCTCGCTGTCACTTGATGAAAACTCACGCACGCCAACAGGCTCTATACTTGTAATGACCCGGTTCATGACAAAACGGATGCTGAAAATGATCGATCTCTATTACACGCCATCGCCAAACGGTCACAAAATCACGCTGTTTCTTGAAGAGGCACAGCTGCAATACCGTCTGATTCATGTCGATATCAGCAAAGGTAGCCAGTTTCGCCCCGATTTTCTGCAGATCTCGCCGAACAATAAAATCCCGGCCATTATCGATCATGCCCCGGTGGACGGCGGAAGGCCCATCAGCCTGTTTGAGTCCGGAGAAATTTTACTCTATCTGGCGGAGAAGAGCGGTAAGCTGCTCAGCGGTGAATTACGCGAACGCCACACCACGCTCCAGTGGTTGTTCTGGCAGGTCAGCGGTCTGGGTCCTATGCTGGGGCAGAATCATCATTTCAGTCATTACGCTCCGCAAACGATCCCTTACGCTATTGAAAGATACCAGGTTGAAACCCAGCGCCTGTACAACGTGATGAATAAACGTCTGGAAACGTCACCCTGGCTGGGAGGCGATCACTACAGCATTGCTGACATTGCCTGCTGGCCGTGGATCCACGCCCATCAGCGTCAGCGCATCGATCTCGACAACTATCCGGCAGTCAATAACTGGCACGAACGCATCCGTACGCGTCCCGCCACGGAACGCGCCATGCAGCAAGCACAGAGTGAGAAGCGGTGACGCAATTCGGTTCTCGTGTATCATGCAGAGGTTCATACATGGAGGAAACCTGCAATGTCACAACCTGACGCCATTATTCGTATAAAAAACCTTCGTCTGCGCACCTTTATCGGCATCAAAGAAGAGGAGATCCTTAATCGCCAGGATATCGTCATCAACATTGCCATTCACTATCCGGCAGACAAAGCCCGTACCAGCGAAGATATCAACGACGCGCTGAATTATCGTACTATCACCAAAAGCATCATTGCCCACGTGGAGGGTAACCGCTTCTCATTGTTAGAAAAATTAACTCAAGATGTGCTCGATATCGCACGCGAACATCACTGGGTCACTTATGCTGAAGTGGAGATAGATAAACTTCACGCATTGCGTTATGCCGATTCAGTATCAATGACGCTGAGCTGGCAGCGCTAAAACGTAACCCGGGAGGCGACATGCAGATTCTGATTACCGGCGGTACTGGCCTGATTGGACGTCATCTGATCCCCTGCCTGCTGGAACTGGGGCATCAGATAATCGTAGTGACACGTACCCCTGATAAGGCTCGTCAGATTCTCGACTCTCGGGTCACGTTATGGAAAGGACTGGAAGAGCGGCAACATCTCAATAATATTGATGCCGTGATTAACCTTGCCGGAGAGCCTATTGCAGATAAGCGCTGGAGCGCACAGCAAAAGGAACGCTTGTGCCAGAGCCGTTGGGGCATTACGCAGAAACTGGTCGATTTAATCAATGCCAGCGAGACGCCGCCCTCAGTGTTAATCTCCGGTTCCGCTACCGGTTACTACGGCGATTTGGGCGAAGTTGTGGTTACGGAAGAAGAGCCACCGCATAACGAATTTACCCACAAGCTGTGCGCCCGCTGGGAGCAAATTGCCAGCACTGCGCAAAGCGACAAAACCCGCGTATGTATGCTGCGTACCGGCGTGGTACTGGCCTCAGCAGGCGGCATTCTGGCAAAAATGGTCCCGCCGTTTCGTCTTGGCTTAGGCGGCCCGATCGGTAACGGACGCCAGTATATGGCCTGGATCCATGTTGATGATATGGTCAACGGAATTATCTGGCTGTTGAATAACGATCTACGCGGTCCCTTCAATATGGTTTCGCCATACCCGGTGCACAATGAGCAGTTTGCCCATGCGCTGGGTCACGCTCTGAACCGCCCTGCCATTCTGCGCGTTCCCGCCACCGCTATGCGACTGCTGATGGGGGAATCGTCAGTACTGGTCCTTGGTGGACAACGCGCATTGCCCAAACGCCTGGAAGCTTCCGGTTTTACGTTTCGCTGGTACGATTTAGAGGAAGCGCTGGCGGATGTCATCCGATAACCCCTAAGCGCTATTCACAGTCGCCGTTGTGGTGGTAAGGTTATAGACCAGATTTCCGCAATGGCGACGTTATGGCGATAATATCGACTCCCCGACTTACCCTCTCTTTGTTTCAATTTTCTGACTGGTCATTTTTCCAGAAACTCCGTGAATGTCCTGAAGTCATGCGCTATATGGGCAACATCGCCCCGGCGAAAGATACCCGGCTGTTATTCGCCAGACGTCTGGCCGCACAGCACACTTTCGTCATCCGCAAGCATAACAGCCCGACTCCACTCGGCGATATTGGTCTGCAAATCAGCCATCTTTACCCGCATGAAGCCGACCTCGGCTACGCCATCATGCCACAGGCTCAGGGGAAAGGTATTGCCAGCGAAGCCGTCCGCGCGGTGTGCCAGTATGCCTTCGAGCATGCAGGTGTGACGGCGATAAACGCATACGCGCTGGCGGATAATAAAGGTTCAATCCGTATTCTGGAAAAGACAGGCTTTGTACGTACGCAGGTACTGGAAAAGGCGTATGAGATTGACGGCATCGCCTACGACGACTGGGTGTTTCGGCTGGAGTGCGACGCGCTAAAATTGTAAGCCCGGAAAGCGTAGCGCCTCCGGGCAGGTGATTTACTTCAACGAACCTTTGAGGAACTGCTGCAAACGCGGGCTTTGCGGATTACCGAATACCTGCTCCGGGTCACCCTCTTCCTCAATTTTCCCCTGATGCAGGAATATCACGTGCGTGGAAACATGACGGGCAAACCCCATTTCGTGGGTCACCACCACCATGGTTTTCCCCTCTTCAGCCAGCTGTTGCATAATGCGCAGCACTTCACCCACCAACTCAGGATCAAGCGCCGACGTAGGTTCATCAAACAATAACACTTCCGGTTCCATCGCCAGCGCACGGGCAATGGAAACACGCTGCTGCTGACCACCGGACAGGTGCACCGGATATTTGCCCTGTGCGCGCTCATCAATGCCCACTTTAGCCAGATACTTCACCGCACGGTCGCGAGCTTCCTGCTTGCTCAGCCCCAACACCTGAATCGGCGCTTCCATGACGTTTTCCAGCACCGTCATGTGGCTCCACAGATTAAAGTGCTGAAAAACCATCGTCAGACGCGTACGCAGCAGGCGTAGCTGATTTTTGTCCGCAACCTTCAACTGGCCGTCTTTGTCGCGCACCAGACCAATGTTCTGACCACTGACGACAATCGACCCGGCACTCGGTTTCTCGAGAAAGTTAATGCAGCGCAGGAAGGTACTTTTACCGGAACCTGACGAGCCAATAATGCTGATAACATCACCCGCGTTGGCCTGCAGCGATACCCCTTTTAGCACTTCATGTTCGCCGTAGTGCTTATGTAAATCGATAACGTTTAATTTATTTTCAGACATCGTGTTACTCGAATCATTTAGAGGATACATGCTGCAACCAGCGTTTTTCCGCTTTACGGAACAGACTGATCAGGACATACGAAATAATCAAATACAGCACAGCGGCAATACCGAATGCGGTAAACGGCTGATACGTTGCCGAGTTGATATCGCGAGCGATTTTCAACAAATCAGGCACCGTTGCAGTAAATGCCAGCGCCGTTGAGTGCAGCATTAAAATAACTTCATTGCTGTATGCCGGCAGCGCAATACGCAGCGCGGAAGGTAAAATAATGCATCGATACAGTTTGAATGACGAGAAACCGTATGCGCGCGCAGCCTCAATCTCACCGTGAGGCACGGAACGGATAGCCCCGGCGAAAATCTCCGTGGTATAGGCGCAGGTATTCAGCGTCAGCGCCAGCACGGTGCAATTCAGCCCGCTGCGGAAAAACGCGTTGAGGAAGTCCGTGCCTTTAACTATCTCCAGCGTATACATCCCGGAATAAAACACCAGTAGCTGAACGTACAGCGGCGTCCCACGAAAAATATAGGTGAATAGCCAGATGGGAAACTGGATAAATTTGTTACTGGAAACGCGACCAATCGCCAAAAAGAGTGCCAGTATTCCGCCCATCACTACTGACGAAATCAAAAGCCACAGGGTGATAGCGACGCCAGTGTAGCGATATCCGTCGGTCCACAGCAGGGACTTCCAGTACTCCTGAATAATCTCGATCACAGGTCAGCCCTCTTCACACCCACGGAATAGCGGCGCTCAAGGTACAGCAGCACACCATTAGAAACAGTGGTAAACACCAGATAGATGACCCCGCACACGACGGCAAAATAGAACGGCTCCCAGGTACTCTTCCCGGCAAGCTGAGTCGCTTTCACCACGTCTTCAAGTCCAAGCAACGATACCAGCGCCGTAGCCTTAAGAATAACCTGCCAGTTATTACCGATTCCCGGTAAGGCATATCGCATCATCGCCGGGAACATAATGCGACGAAATATTTGTGAGCTGGTAAAGCCAAACGCCGTCGCGGCTTCAATATGGCCTTTTGGTACAGCCATAAACGCACCGCGAAAAGTTTCGGTAAAGTAGGCACCGTAGATGAATCCAAGGGTGATAATGCCCGCAACCATCGGATCAATATCAATCTGGCCGATACCGATGGCATCGGTAATGGTATTCAGCGCGATTTGTAATCCGTAGAAGATGAGCAGCATTAAGACCAGATCGGGCACACCGCGGATTAGCGTTGTGTACCCTTCGAAAATAAGCCCCATTGCCCGGCTTTGCGACAGCTTTGCTGCTGCGCCGACAAGACCTATCAGAACCGCCAGTACCACCGAGCTGAGTGCCAGCTCCAGCGTAACAATTGCGCCCTGTAAAATAACACCTGAAAAGCCATACAACATGCTGCCTGTCCTGTCGTGTGTGGTGGAGTAGTAAGCCTCTTTTGATTTCAGACTAACCGTTAAATGCCGGATGGCGGCTTTGCCTTATCTGGCCTACAAAATCACCGTAGGCCTGATAAGCGCGGTGCCATCGGGCATAAATTCAACGCGTCAAAAATCTACGGGCTTTATCAGCACCTGCGGTAATTAACCGCCGTAAACATCAAAATCGAAGTACTTTTTCGCCAGCTTCTCGTAAGTACCGTCAGCTCGCATTTCGGCAAAGGCTTTGTTCAGCGCTTCGCGCAGCTCGTTATCGTCTTTGCGCAGTCCCATACCGGTACCCACGCCGAACAACTTCTCGTCTTTCACAGACGGGCCGCCGAATTTGTAATCTTTACCGACTGGCTGTTTCAGGAAGCCTTCGCTAGCCGCGACTTCATCCTGGAACGCGGCGTCAATACGCCCGGCAGTCAGGTCAGAATAGATATTGTCCTGCCCCTGATAAGAGACAATCTCAATACCTTTTGGCGCCCAGTGTTCGTTGCCGAACGTTTCCTGGGTAGTGCCCTGCAGCACACCAACACGTTTACCTTTCAGCGACTCAATGGTCGGCTGAATAGCAGAATCTTTAGCGACAACCAGACGCGAATCGGCTGCATAAAGCTTGTCGGTAAATGCGATTTCCTGCTGACGTTTTTCAGTAATGGAAAGCGAGGACATGATGGCATCAATTTTCTTCGCTTTTAGCGAAGGGATCAGCGCGTCCAGAGGGTTTTCCACGAAGGTACATTGCGTATTGATACGTTTGCACAGCTCTTTAGCCAGATCGATATCAAAACCGACTAATTCACCCTGCGCATTCTTCGATTCGAACGGCGCATAAGTAGGATCGGTACCGATACGAATTTTTTGCGGAATGGCTGCAAATGCTGCGGTAGCACTGGAGAAAGCCAGAACCAGAGAAAGAGACAACACCAGTTTTTTCATAACTATCCTCAACAGACTGTCTTTTATAGGGGATCTTTACAGGACCAGGTGCAGTTATCGTGCCATTAATCAGGCCGACAAGGCAAAGCATTCTACCCTGTCGGCGGTATTTATTTGCATGAAAAGCGCTTAAGTATGCACTCATGCCTATTAAGTCAGCGATAAAAGCACCAAAACAGTGCACTGAATTTATTATGCACCGAAATGGTTACCCGCAATGGTGCAGTCAATTCCCCACGCCGCTGTATTAATCGCCGTAGACATTAAAATTAAAATATTTGCTCGCCATTTTGTCGTAGGTGCCGTCTTTACGCAGTTCGCCCAGCGCTTTGTCGAAAGCGGCTTTCAGCTCTGTATCATCTTTGCGCAAGCCAATCCCGGTTCCATCACCAAAGTATTTTTTATCTTTCACCGACGGACCGGCAAAAGCGTAATCCTTACCAGCAGGCTGCTTCAGGAAGCCTTCGCTGGCCGCGACTTCATCTTGTAATGCCGCGTCCAGACGGCCTGCCGTCAGGTCAGAATAGATGAGGTCCTGGTTCGCATAGGCCACCACGTCCACGCCTTTGCTGCGCCAGTTGTCATTGGCATAGGCTTCCTGAGTAGAGCCTTGCAGGACGCCAACGTGTTTACCCTTGAGGGAATCCAGAGTCGGCTGAATTGGGGAACCTTTCGCGGCGATCAGACGTGAGTCTGCAGCGTAAAGTTTGTCTGAGAACGCAATCTCTTGCTGACGCTTTTCGGTGATAGAAAGCGAGGAGATGATGGCATCAATTTTTTTCGCTTTCAGCGATGGGATCAGCGCATCAAAGTCGCTGGCAACCCAGGTGCATTTGATCTGCATGCGCTTACACATCTCATTTCCCAGATCGATATCAAAACCGACAAAGTCGCCTTTGGCATCTTTAGAGGAAAAAGGAGCGTACGTTGTATCTGTACCAATACGAACCGTCTGCGGAAGTGCTGCGTAGCTGGCCGCGGTGGCGGAGAGTCCTACCAGCAAAGACAAAGCAAGAACCGTCTTCTTCATACATAACCCTCAAGTAGCGTAATTTTATTATGTTTTACGTTGTGTTGTGTGTTTGCAGACTTTTTCATGCAGGTCTTATGCCATTTTAGCGTCGATGAGGATATTCGACGTTAAATATGTTAATAAAACGTTGCAATAATGTCCTGATTTTGAAGATAGCAGGTCTGGCGGTTGAACCGCAGCGTTTCGTTGAGTTTTAACGAATTAAATGTTGAGGATATGATCGCGGTTACAAAATTGCCCTGAAACAGGGCAACCGATGATTCTTTGCACGCTGATGGAACGGCTTACGCCCCTTGCCAGCGGGTGAACAGGTCCTGCGGAAGGGTAATATCAAACTGGTCAAGCACGCGATTAACCGTTTGATTAATCACATCATCGAGCGTTTGCGGACGATGATAAAACGCCGGAACAGGTGGCATAATTACCGCCCCAATTTCTGCCGCCTGCGTCATCAATCGCAAATGCCCCAAATGCAGCGGCGTTTCGCGTACACACAGCACCAACGGACGACGTTCTTTCAACACTACATCTGCCGCACGGGTAAGCAACCCATCGGTGTAACTGTGGACGATGCCAGAAAGCGTTTTGATTGAACAAGGCAGGATAACCATTCCGGCGGTCTGAAAAGAGCCGGAGGAGATACTGGCGGCGATATCACGGGTATCGTGATTCACATTTGCCAGCACCTGCACGTCGCGCACAGAGAGGTCCGTTTCCAGCGCCAGCGTCTGCCGGGCAGCGGCACTCATCACCAGGTGGGTTTCCACATCAGTGACGTCACGCAATACCTGCAACAGGCGCACGCCGTAAATTGCCCCGCTTGCACCAGAAATACCAATGATGAGTCGTTTCATGTGTAATCGCCCTTACTTGCTCAGGGCCGACTTTGCAGGAAATTACGGTGAGTTGCAAGCAAGGGCGCAGGTTGCGTCCTTGCTTGCGAGCAAACATTAACCTTCGTTGTGCATCTCAAGGTTTTCCGCTTCGTTCTGACGCAACACCGCTTTGGCATCGTCATTACGCAGGGAGTCGAGGAAATCGAGATATTGCTGGTCGACGTCTTTAGTAACGTACACGCCGTTAAACACTGAACATTCAAACTGCTGAATATCCGGGTTCTCAGCACGGACAGCTTCAATCAGATCGTTCAGATCCTGGAAGATCAGACCATCTGCGCCGATTATCTGGCGAATCTCATCCACTTCGCGACCATGCGCAATCAGCTCCGTCGCCGTAGGCATATCGATGCCATAAACGTTCGGGAAGCGAATTTCCGGGGCGGCAGAGGCCAGATACACCTTCTTCGCGCCAGCTTCACGCGCCATCTCGATAATCTGTTCTGAAGTGGTGCCGCGCACAATGGAGTCATCCACCAGCAGCACGTTTTTATCACGGAATTCCGCACGGTTAGCGTTCAGCTTACGGCGCACAGATTTACGACGCAACTGCTGGCCCGGCATGATAAAGGTACGGCCCACATAGCGGTTTTTCACAAACCCCTGGCGGTACGGCTTACCGAGAATACGGGCAATTTCCAGCGCGATATCACAGGAGGTTTCCGGGATTGGGATTACTACATCGATGTCCAGATCTTCCCACTCACGGGCAATTTTTTCGCCAAGCTTAGTCCCCATATTCACACGGGCGCTGTAGACGGAAATCTTGTCGATAAAGGAGTCAGGGCGAGCGAAGTAAACGTATTCAAACAGACACGGATTGCTCACCGGGTTATCAGCACACTGACGAGTAAACAGCTGGCCTTTTTCGGTGATGTACACCGCTTCGCCAGGTGCTACGTCGCGCAGGAATTCAAAGCCCAGCGTATCCAGCGCTACGCTCTCAGACGCCACCATGTACTCGGTACGGCCATCGCCAATATCGCGTTTGCCCATCACCAGCGGACGGATACCGTTAGGGTCGCGGAAGGCAACCATGCCGTGACCGATAATCATCGCCACGCAGGCATAGGCGCCGCGAATCTGGCGGTTGGTTGCCGCAATGGCAGCAAAAATATTGTCGGCTTCCAGCGGGTAATGGCGGAAGTTATCCAGCTCGCTGGCGAAAATATTCAGCAGAATTTCAGAATCTGAAGTGGTATTGATGTGGCGGCGCTTTTCTTCAAACAGCTTTTTACGCAACTCATGCGCGTTGGTCAGGTTGCCATTGTGGGCAAGCGTAATGCCATACGGTGAGTTGACGTAAAAAGGTTGAGCTTCGGAGGCGCTGGAGCTGCCAGCCGTTGGGTAACGCACATGACCGATGCCCATATTGCCCTGCAAACGCTGCATATGGCGCGCTTCAAAAATATCGCTCACCATTCCATTTGCTTTACGCAAGCGGAAGCAGTTGTTGGCATCAATGGTGATGATGCCCGCAGCATCCTGACCACGATGCTGGAGCACCGTTAACGCGTCATAAATCGACTGGTTTACCGGCATAACACCGGCGATACCGACAATACCGCACATACGTCTTTTCCTCGTTCAGCAACGACCCAAAGTTTATACTTTGGGCAAGAAACTTGACGAGCTTTGCAGATAGTCAAAGAACCATCTGATGATGAAACTGAACTGCGGGATCAGCTGTGACTTACCCCAGTCTTCACTTTTCGACAGACCGGTAAAGGTATCGAGAAAGAACAGTATGGCGGCGACGATCAACGCTCCACGCAAAGCACCGAAGCAAATCCCCAACACCCTGTCGGTACCCGACAGTCCTGTTTTCTCTACCAGTTGGCCTATCACAAAGTTAACGATAGCGCCGACGATAAGTGTCGCGATGAACAGTATCGCGATAGCAATCCCATTTCGAACCAGTTCGTCTTCAAAGCCCGTAAACCAGACAGACAGGTAAGTGTAGTAATGGCTGGCGACAAAGAAAGCACAACCCCAAGTCACCAACGATAATGCTTCACGAACAAAGCCACGGATCAGGCTAACCAGACAGGAAAAACCAATCACCGCGATAATGGCGTAATCAATCCAGACCATATGTGTCCCACGATTTTACGCCCTGTCGTCCTGTTCGGGGCGCATTCTAACAGAAAAAGAAAACGTTTGCGTAGGGATTTCCTTTCCACGCGTAAATAAAAATGGCGCTGAAAAAATCTTCAACGCCATACGATTTTATGCCTCTTCGGGCACTGCCGGATGGCGGTGTAAACACCTTGTCCGGCCTACATCAGAGCAACGTAACGCAATCCCTTAGTTAGGGGTATACCCCATCACCACCCCGCTCAAACCAGAGATCTTCTGCAGCTCGCCCAGCGAGTTCTTCAGCTTATCTTTGGAGGCGTCAGGCCCTACGAGAATGCGGGTTATTTTACCCTGCACCGGCGTTGACGGGGAAGTATATACCCGGAAGCCCGCGCCACGAAGTTTACCCACGATCTCATTGACCTTATCCGCGTTTTTCAATGCACCGAGTTGTACAACGTACGCTTTGCCGGTTGGCGCTGGCGCTTCCTCAGCGGCCGGTTTCGGCGCTGGAGTCGGTGCCGGTGTTGGCGTCGGGGCGACGGTAACAGGCTGCGGCTTCGGTTTAGGTTTCGGTGGTTCCACAGGCGCAGGGACAGGATCTAACTCCGCGCTGTTTGCCGTCGTCAAACGTGATGGATCCAACGATGGCGCGGCAGCATCACCCGCACGCACCTCTTCTGCCGCCCCTTCCGGCGGCTGAGTCGGCAGCGCCTGCGTTGCTGCAGGCATCATGTCTGGTTCATCGCGATCGCCGGGTTTAGGCACCAGTGGGATCGCTGCAAATTCATCCTGATAATGCTTTTTTTGCCCGTCAAGCAGCCCGGGAAGCACAATTACCCCGAGCGCGACCAGCACAATTGTGCCGACTAATCGGTTCTGAAACTTACTCGCCACCGCTTCTCCCCACGTCTATTACTTCCATGACATGTGCGACAGTGTGAAACGATCCACACACCAACACGGTATCTTCTGGCTTCGCCTCAGCCAGTGCCGCAGTCCATGCCTGCGCCACGCTGTCATAGGCGCTGCCTTTGCCCAGGTGCTCCAGCAGCTGTTCTGCCGTTGCTCCACGCGGCCCTTCCAGGGGCGCACAGTACCAGTCGTCAACCACGCTTTTCAGCCAGGCCAACGTACCGGCAATATCTTTATCATGTAGCATACCGATAACCGCAAGTACACGCCCGCTTTTCACTAACTTTTTCAGACGTCCAGTCAGATACTCCGCCGCATGCGGGTTATGGGCAACATCAAAAATCACCCGCGGCGACTCGCTCACAATCTGGAAGCGCCCCGGTAAAATCGCTTGTTCGATACCGTCACGAATAGCCTGCTCGCTGACGTTAAGGCCGCTTGCGCGCAGTGCAGCCAGTGCGGTTGCAGCATTAGGTTGTGGCACCTGCGGCAACGGCAGGTGCGCCAGCGTTCCATGAGCATCAGTAAACGACCAGTCGTTCTCCGTGACCGCATAGCGCCAGTCCACACCGCAACGTTGCAAAACCGCCCCGCACTCCTGAGCGACATCCGCGATGGTGTAAGGCATTTCCGGTTCGCCGACGATGGCCGGTTTCTCTGCGCGGAAAATTCCCGCCTTCTCACGACCAATACTTTCGCGATCCGGGCCCAGCCAGTCAGTATGGTCAAGCGCAATACTGGTGACTACTGCGACATCGGCATCGACGATATTGGTGGCGTCAAGGCGGCCGCCTAACCCCACTTCCAGAATAACGACATCCAGCTGGGCCTGTTTAAACAGCCAGAGTGCCGATAACGTACCGTATTCAAAGTAGGTCAGGGAAATGTCACCCCGTGCGTCTTCAATCTCAGCAAACGAGGCGGTATGGGCTGATTCCGGCAGTTCACGCCCCTGCACGCGTACGCGTTCCGTGTAGCGCACCAGATGAGGCGAACTGTACACCCCAACTTTATAGCCTGCCGCAGTCAGCACAGATTCCAGCGTACGACAGGTTGTGCCTTTCCCATTGGTTCCTGCCACCGTAAAAACAAATGGCGCAGGTTTCAACACACCCAGTTTACGCGCCACCTGACTGACGCGTTCAAGGCCCAGATCGATGGTTTTACTGTGCAGGTTTTCCAGATAAGAAAGCCACGACGCCAGGGGCGACGCGGCTTGAGGGATACGTTTATTGTCCATGATGCCTGTAGATTCTTTACGTTGAGAAAAGCAAAAGGGCAGCGCCAACCGGCCTGCCCTTTTTTACACGTTGTTTTCCACGTTGCAGATGCGTTGGCTGTACTCGCTCTCCCGAATCACTTACCGGTGTAAGCTCATCGGGATCAACGCTCTTCTCGCCTGCCTGCAACCCGAAACCCATAGCGTAAACTATCAGGCCTCTGGTTCCTGATCGGGAACCGGAGGTACCACTTCGCCTTCACGCGGCTCATCCGGATTCGGCGCAGGAAGATTCATCAGCTTCGCCAGGATGCTTGCCAGTTTCAGACGCATTTCCGGACGGCGAACGATCATATCGATAGCGCCTTTTTCAATCAGGAACTCGCTGCGCTGGAATCCCGGCGGCAGTTTCTCACGTACGGTTTGCTCGATAACACGCGGACCAGCGAAGCCGATCAATGCTTTCGGTTCTGCAATGTTGAGATCGCCCAGCATCGCGAAGCTTGCGGAAACACCACCCATTGTTGGGTCGGTCAGTACAGAAATATACGGTAAACCGCGTTCCTGCATTTTCGCCAGCGCAGCAGAGGTTTTCGCCATCTGCATCAAAGACATCAACGCTTCCTGCATACGCGCCCCGCCAGAAGCAGAGAAACAGATCAGCGGACAGTTGTCTTCCAGCGCCTGCTCAACGGCACGGACAAAACGCGCGCCGACCACAGAGCCCATGGAGCCGCCCATAAACGCGAACTCGAATGCCGCAGCAACGACCGGCATACCGTGAAGTGTGCCTTTCATCACCACCAGCGCATCTTTCTCGCCAGTTTCTTTCTGCGCAGAAGCCAGTCTGTCTTTGTATTTTTTGGAGTCACGAAACTTCAGCACGTCTTTCGGCTCAAGCTCGCTACCCAGTTCCACAAGAGAACCTTCATCTAACAGGCTATGCAGGCGATTGCGCGCCGACATGCGCATATGATGGTCACACTTCGGACAGACCTCAAGATTACGTTCCAGCTCAGCACGGTATAAAACCTGACCGCAGCTATCACACTTGGTCCACACCCCTTCAGGAATGCTTGCCTTGCGGGTGGGAGTAATGTTGCTTTTAATTCGTTCAATCCAGCTCATTGGTGACCTTTCTGCCTGAACCCTAGTCAGCTTTGTTATAAGGGGCGCATAATGCCATTTTTGCCCCTAACAGACCATGAATGTTGCACATTAAAACATAACAGCCCGAAACTTTGGATAAAAAAGTGGTCGAACCGCTGAGTTACTTTCTATTTTGCAGCCCGTGACGCAGCACGCTTATGGCGAATTACTTCAATCACCCCCGGCAATACGGAAAGGACGATAATCGCCACAATCAATAATTTCAGGTTTTCCTGGACGATCGGCAGATCGCCGAACAGGTAGCCTGCGTAGGTGAACAACAATACCCACAGCAGTGCACCGACGACGTTATACATCGCAAAGTGACGGTAGGACATATGTCCCATACCGGCAACAAACGGCGCAAATGTACGCACGATAGGCACGAAACGCGCCAGGATAATCGTCTTACCGCCATGACGCTCGTAGAACGCATGGGTTTTATCCAGGTAGCTGCGGCGGAAAATTTTGGAGTTCGGGTTACTGAAAAGTTTTTCCCCGAACAATCGACCAATCGTGTAGTTCACCGCATCGCCCACAATCGCCGCCACAATCATCAGTGCCACCATCAGATGAACATTGAGATCGTTGGTTGGCAGCGCAGAAAGCGCCCCCGCAACAAACAGCAGCGAGTCCCCAGGCAGGAAGGGTGTCACCACCAGCCCGGTTTCACAGAACAGGATCAGAAACAGAATGGCGTATACCCAGATACCGTATTCCGCAACCAGCTCCGCCAGGTGCACATCAATGTGCAGGATAAAATCGATAAGAAAGTAAATCAGGTCCATAGTTTTGCCTTTATACGACTCAAATTAGTCCGCCAGAAATAGCGGGCCCATAGGCGGTTTTGGCAGGTCGAACCGGTCTGGGTAATCTACCGCAACCAGATACAGTCCTTCCGCTTTCGCCGTTGCCGCTGCCAGCGTTCTGTCCTTTGCCGCTAACAGTTCTGCTATCCAGCTCTCCGGCTGGTTGTTGGCGCCAACTTCCATCAGGCTGCCGACAATATTCCTGACCATATGATGTACAAAGGCATTCGCTTTAATATCCACCACCACATATGCACCGAAACGTTCGACGTTAATGTGCATCACGTTTCGCCACGGCGTGCGCGACTGACACTGCACCGCCCGAAACGAGGTAAAATCATTTTCGCCAATCAGACACTGGGCCGCACGATGCATACGCTCAGCGTCCAGCGGTTCATAGTAATGGGTTACCCCTTTACCCAAAACCGCAGGGCGCAACCGATGATTGTAGATGATGTAGCGATAACGGCGAGCCGTGGCGCTAAATCGAGCATGAAAATCATCGGGTACAGCTTTAACCCAGCGCACGGCGATGTCACCAGGTAAATTCGCATTTACCCCCAGTGTCCAGGCCGCATCTTTACGCTGGGCAGTGGTTTCAAAATGCACGACCTGCCCAGTGCCATGAACGCCCGCATCCGTGCGTCCTGCACAAAAAACATTGATGCGCTCATTCGCCACCTGAGAGAGCGCTTTTTCCAGTTTTTCCTGAACGCTACGCACTTCGTTCTGGCGCTGCCAGCCATAATATTTGCTGCCGTCATACTCAATGCCCAGCGCAATTTTATGGGTTGACGGCTGTTGCTGGTCAGACATTAGTACAGGTACTCCTGCACCAGTTTTTCCGCAATTTTCACCGCCATTAACGCGCCGCCAAAGCGAACGTTGTCCGCCACAGACCAGAACTGAACTTGCTCTGGCATACCGTAATCATTATGCACGCAGCCAATAGAAAGGTGCGGCGTGCCCGATGCATCGCCAACCTGGGTCGGGAAATCGGTCTCTTCCGACAACACCACGTCTTCACCGCGTGAAAACGCATCGCGCGCTTCCTCCGCCGCCAACGGACGCAGGGCCTCAAAATTCACCATCTGCGCGTGGCCATAAAATACCGGGGACTGCACGATGCTGGCAGAGATGAGCAGGCCGTCATCCTGCATAATTTTGCGCACTTCATCAACGATACGACGTTCTTCACGCACGCTACCTTCGCGATCGGGCAGCATCGGCAGCATGTTGAATGCCAACTGACGGCCAAAGAAATCATCTTCGTCAATCGGGATGCCATTAAGCAGTTTCGCACTCTGTCCGGCCAGCGCATCCACCGCTTTTTTGCCATGAGCGGAAGCTGAGATAATATTGGTCACCGTAATACGCGAAAGCCCACCGTCATCAATCAACGGTTTCAGCGCAGACAGCAGTTGGCTGGTCAGACTGTTAGGCACCGCAATCACATTGCGGTTACGGTAATCCGCCAGCACGAACGGGTTAACGTCCGGAACCACCAGCGGAACGTCAGGCTCGAGCGCGAACAGACCGCTGCTGTCAATCACCAGACAACCCGCATTAGTGGCTTCTTCTACCCATGCGGCGGTGGCTTCAGCGCCCGCAACAAAAAATGCCAACTGTGCCTGCGTCCAGTCAAAGTCTGCAACGTCCTGCACTATGACCGATTTACCGTTAAAACGCAGATGCTCACCGGCGCTTTCATTACGCGCCAGCGCATAAATTTCACCGACCGGGAACTGGCGTTCAACCAGCGTATCGAGCAGGGCTTCGCCTACGGCGCCCGTTGCGCCCAGAATGGCAATATTCCAGCCTTCAGACATGGTGATTTACTCCAAGAAATACGTAAGCGTCCCTGTCGCATTATTCGACAGGGAGCATTAAGAAGACATTAATGTGCCGGATGATGAACAGCGTTAAAACCCAGCTTACACAATAAGGCAGCAGCCGTTGCGTCGTCACACATCACATATAAAGACGACCATTCACGACGCTCAAGGTAATTTTTACGCAGTTTATCAAACTCACCCGGAATTCCAGCGACTTTACGCAACGGCGCATCATCGCGGCGCACATCATACACTAAATGCACGAGCCTTTTCAGCGTTGGCTGATCTAACGGGCCATGCAGGGTAATACGACCAAATTCCGGTGCGGGTAACAGGGTACTGAGCGCAACGTGCTGCTCGTGACCAATAAACTTACTATAGGCCTCAAAGACCTGCGTGGTACCACGCGCTTTTCCTTCGAGGGTATACCCGGCAATGTGCGCCGTGCCGATATCGGCTTTCTCCAGCAATGCCACATTGAGATCCGGCTCTCCTTCCCAGACATCCAGCACAACGCTCAGCGACTGACCGGCATTCAATCGGTTCAGCAATGCCGTATTGTCGATGACCGGCCCACGGCAGGCGTTGATCAGAATGGTGCCCGGCTTCAACCGGCTAATCAGCGAGTCATCCGCCATGTGCAGCGTTTTGTACGGCCCGTCTTTAAACAGCGGGGTATGGAAAGTCAGCACATCGGCTTGCTCAACCAGTTCATCCAGCGAGCAGAAATTGCCTTCGTCACCGCGATCGGCTCGCGGTGGATCGCACAGCAGCGTGCGGATCCCCAACGCTTCCAGACGCGCCTGCAAACGCCCGCCCACGTTCCCCACACCCACAATGCCTACGGTGCGATCGCGTAACGCAAACCCGTCGCGCTCCGCCAGCATCAGCAATGCTGAAAAAACATATTCTACGACCGCTATTGCGTTACAACCGGGTGCGGCGGAAAAACCTATCCCCGCCTGAGCAAGCCAGGCGTCATCCACATGGTCTGTGCCAGCGGTTGCCGTACCGACAAATTTAACCGGTTTTCCGCCAAGCAGTGATTCATTTACTTTCGTCACCGAGCGCACCATTAAAGCATCCGCATCATCCAGTTCAGCAACGGGAATCGGACGGCCGGGAACCGCTTTGACTTCCCCCAAACGACTGAACAGTTCGCGGGCATAGGGCATATTTTCATCAACGAGGATTTTCACGTCTTTCGCACCTGTTTGAGAACGAGAGTTAACCGGGCAAGTGTGCCATAATCTCGCCGCCAGGCATACTGCGAGACCTGGTCAGCACAGATTTAAGGAACAGAGATGATGCAGCCCATTTCAGGTACGCCCGCACGCCCTCCCGGCGAAGGCCATAATGCCCCTTCCGCTGCGGGTGAACAACCGTTATCCACGCAACAACGTACTGTGCTGGAACGGCTTATTACCCGTTTGATTTCACTCACCCAGCAGCAAAGTGCTGAGGTGTGGGCCGGAATGAAGCACGATCTGGGCGTCAAAAGTGATACGCCGCTGCAGTCACGTCACTTTCCAGCCGCTGAGCAAAACCTGAATCAACGGCTGGGGGTTGCTCAGCAAAATCATGTTAATCGTCAGGTGCTTTCGCAGCTCACTGAATTACTGAGCCAGGGAAATAATCGCCAGGCAGTGAGTGATTTTATCCGTCAGCAGTATGGGCAAACGGCGCTCAGCAAGCTCACGCCTGAGCAGTTAAAGAACGTGCTCACGCTACTGCAACAGGGGCAGCTGTCGATACCGCAGCCACAGCAGCGCCCGGCCACCGATCGTCCGTTGCTCCCCGCAGAGCACAATACGCTGAACCAGTTAGTTACCAAACTGGCGGCGGCCACGGGAGAATCCGGGAAGATGATCTGGCAGTCGATGCTGGAGTTGTCTGGCGTAAAAAGCGGTGAGCTGATCCCTGCCAAACAGTTTACGCACCTGGTCACCTGGCTGCAGGCGCGCCAGACGCTCAGCTTGCAAAGCGCCCCGACGCTACAAACGCTCCAGGCGGCGCTGAAGCTGCCATTAGAGCCGAATGAGCTGACAGCAATAAAAGAGTACGCACAGCAGACGTATCAGATCCAACCACAATCGATTCTGACCACGGTGCAGGTGCAGGACTTGCTCAATCAAATTTTCCTGCGGCGCGTGGAACGAGAACGCGAGCTCAGCGATCCGCGCCATCTGCAGCCCATTTACAGCCCGTTCGCGCCGATGATTGAAACGGTTAAATCTCTGTCGGCACGACCGGGACTGCTGTTTGTTGCGTTGATAATTGCGTTAACCATTTTCTGGCTGGTCGCCTAACCTTTACGCAGCGTAAGCAACGTTACAATAATCCCCACCACGGCAGATATCGCCCCGGCAAGGAACACTGAGGGATAACCGTACGCGGTGGCCAGCACCCCGGCGACCGGACCGCTTATGCCGTAGGAGATATCCTGAAACGCGGCGTAACCGCCCAGCGCCCTCCCACGAACCTGCGCGGGCACTCGCTTCACTACCTCGACACCCAAGGCCGGGAAGATAAGCGAACACCCGGCCCCGGTTAATGCCGCTCCGAGCAGCGCAATCCAGGCTGATGGGGCCTGCCACAGCAGAATCAGCCCCGCAGTTTCCACCAGCAAAGAGACAACGGCAACCTTCACGCCGCCGAACCGGTCCGGCATCCAGCCAAACAGAATGCGCATCAGCACAAACGCCCCACCAAACGCAGTCAGGGTGAACCCCGCCATCGTCCAGCCGTTGCTGACAAAATAGAGTGAAATAAACGTACCGATCACCGCAAAGCCAACGCCCTGCAGCGCCAGGCCCAGGCCCGGTTTCCAAATAAGCCCTACCACGCTCCATAACGAAGGACGTTCTCCTGCATGCGCAGGCACTTTGCGTACAGTGCCGTTGAATGCCCATGCCAGCAGCGGTAATACCATCGTCGTCCCGGCCAGCGCTGCAAAGCCAAAGTGGCTGTGGATCAACAGGCCCAACGGTGCACCGGCGGCCAGCGCGCCGTAAATCGCCATTCCGTTCCACGACATCACCTTACCGGAGCGTGTTGGGCCGACCAACCCCAACCCCCAGGTCAACGTTCCAGTGAGCAGTTGGCTTTCGCCAAAACCGAGGATCAAACGCCCGACGATTAACAACGCAAATTTTACAGGGACAGAAACTGGCAATAGCGCGGCTAAAAGCCACGCCGCGCCCGCCAGCCCACAGGCAAACATCCCCTGTAGCGCCGAGCGTTTAGCACCATATTGATCGGCTAAGCGCCCGGCGTAGCCGCGCGTTAATACCGTTGCCAGAAACTGTACGCCTACGGCGATACCGACCATGGTATTGCCATAGCCCAGTTCCTGATGCACAAACAGAGGAATCACGGGCAAAGGTAGGCCGACCGTCATATAGGTCAGGAAAACCGCAAAAGCGATACGAAACAACGAAAAGTTCGCCGAAGGTGTTTTTTCTTGTTGGGTTACAGCTGTCATGCGTTACTCCAAAATGCAGAGTAAGGCGAGGAATGTCCACGCCCCCTCTACCTGACTATCAGGATTAAGGTGCGTTGGATAACGTTAAACGCTTACGCATTATCAAGAGGATAATGTTGAAGCTGGAGTCTGCCTGTAAACCGGATCGATTGTCAACGATATAAAAAAGGGAGCCATCAGGCTCCCTTTACTGTACAGCATGAGCCGGATATAAGATCCGGCACACTGTTTTATGCTTTCAGCTTACGCATAACCAGAGTTGCGTTAGTGCCGCCAAAGCCGAAGCTGTTGGACATCACGGTAGTCAGCGCCTGCTCGGTCGGTTTGGTCACGATGTTCAGACCTGCCGCCTGCTCATCCAGCTCTTCAATGTTGATGCTCGGCGCGATAAAGCCGTGTTCCAGCATCAGCAGAGAGTAGATAGCTTCCTGCACACCAGCCGCACCCAGAGAGTGACCGGTCATGGCTTTAGTCGCAGAGATGGCCGGGCTGTTATCACCAAACACTTCACGGATTGCACCCAGCTCTTTCACGTCGCCTACCGGAGTAGAGGTACCGTGAGAGTTCAGGTAGTCGATCGGGGTGTCTACGCCGTGCATCGCCATCTGCATGCAACGTACTGCGCCTTCGCCAGACGGAGCAACCATGTCTGCGCCATCGGACGTTGCGCCGTAACCGACGATTTCCGCGTAGATATGCGCGCCACGTGCCAGCGCATGCTCCAGCTCTTCGACCACGACCATACCGCCACCACCAGCGATAACGAAACCGTCACGGTGTGCGTCATAGGTACGGGAAGCTTTGGATGGATCGTCGTTGTATTTAGTAGACAGCGCGCCCATTGCGTCGAATTCACACGCCATTTCCCAGCACAGCTCTTCGCCGCCGCCAGCAAAAACGATATCCTGTTTGCCCAGCTGAATTTGTTCTACCGCGTTACCGATACAGTGCGCAGATGTCGCACAGGCAGAGCTGATGGAGTAGTTTACGCCGTGGATTTTGAACGGTGTTGCGAGGCAGGCAGAAACGCCGGACGCCATCGCTTTGGTGACCACATACGGGCCAACCGCTTTCAGACCACGCGGGCTACGCATTGCGTCAGCACCGAACACCTGAAAACGCGGGGAGCCGCCGCCGGAACCTGCAATCAGGCCAACGCGCGGGTTGTTCTGGTAATCTTCTGCTGCAAGGCCGGCATCAGCCACTGCCTGTTCCATAGAAAGGAATGCATAGATGGATGCGTCGCTCATAAAGCGCACTACTTTGCGGTCAATGAGGCCAGTGGTATCCAGTTTTACGTTGCCCCAAACGTGGCTACGCATGCCGGAGTCCTTCAGCTCCTGAGAGAAAGTGATCCCTGAACGTCCTTCACGCAGAGATGCCAGGACTTCCTGCTGGTTATTACCGATGCTGGAAACGATGCCCAAGCCAGTAATCACTGCACGTTTCATTCAATACCTCTGTAAGTCGCACTATTTTAAAGTTTCGAGTGGCACAATAGCGTACACTTGTACGCCGAACAAGTCCGATCAGCCATTTAGTGTGGAAATTTGCGCAGCCAGGCACTCATCGCTAAGATCGGGGCACAGCCTGCCAGACGAGTAACTTACGTGAAACAATACGCTATACAACCTGCAAACCTTGAATTCAACGCTGAGGGTACACCTGTTTCCCGAGATTTTGACGATGTCTATTTTTCCAATGATAACGGGCTGGAAGAGACACGTTACGTCTTTCTCGGCGGGAATCATCTCGCCCAGCGATTCCCTGCGCATTCACGGCCCCTCTTCGTGGTGGCAGAAAGCGGGTTTGGCACCGGACTTAACTTCCTGACACTCTGGCAGGCATTTACCGATTTTCGCGATACCCATCCCGAAGCTACCCTGGAAAGATTACATTTCATCAGCTTTGAAAAATATCCACTGACGCGCGAAGATTTAACCTTAGCCCATCAGCACTGGCAAGAACTTGCCCCGTGGGCCACGGCGCTGCAAGAGCAATGGCCGCTGCCGCTGGCGGGATGCCATCGCCTGCTCCTTGATGAAGGACGTATCACGCTGGATCTGTGGTTTGGCGATATTAACGAACTGACCAGTAAGCTCGATGACTCCCTGAATCAAAAAGTGGATGCCTGGTTTCTGGACGGTTTCGCTCCGGCAAAAAACCCGGATATGTGGACGCCAACGCTGTTTAACGCAATGGCCCGTCTGGCTCGTCCCGGCGGTACGCTGGCGACCTTCACCTCAGCTGGCTTTGTGCGCCGGGGGTTGCAGGAAGCCGGGTTTACGATGCAAAAATGCAAAGGCTTTGGTCGCAAACGCGAAATGCTCTGTGGCGTAATGGAACAGACGCTGACGCTCCCCTCCTCGGCGCCGTGGTTTGCACGTACCGGAACAGATAAACGCGAAGCCGCCATTATTGGCGGGGGGATTGCCAGCGCATTGCTGTCGTTGGCGTTACTGCGTCGCGGTTGGCAGGTCACTCTCTATTGCGCCGACGATAACCCAGCCGGGGGTGCATCCGGCAATCGCCAGGGCGCGCTTTATCCGCTACTCAGCAAGCATGACGCGGCCATTAATCTCTTTTTCCCCACCGCGTTTACCTTCGCTCGTCGACTGTATGACGCCCTCCCCGTTGAGTTCGCGCATGACTGGTGCGGTGTGACACAACTGGCGTGGGATGAAAAAAGCCAGCAAAAAATCGACCAAATGCTGTCCCTTGAATTGCCTGATGCGCTCGCCATCAGCGTTAACGCAGAGCAGGTTTTACAAACGACCGGCGTAGAAACCGGATGCGGCGGCATTCAGTACCCTGCCGGAGGATGGCTGTGTCCGGCACAGTTAACCGCCGCCGTATTCGACTACGCCGCAACGCTGGGATTACGCACCCGGTATCAACATACGCTGGCCTCGCTGTCTCGGCAGACAGAACACTGGCAATTGACGTTTTCCAGTGGCGACACCGCCACTCACGCTGCTGTAGTTATGGCTAACGGGCATCGCATTAACGGCGTTGAGCAAACGCAGTCGCTTCCGGTGTACTCCGTAGGCGGTCAGGTGAGTCACATTCCTACCACGCCTTCGCTTTCAGCGCTGCGTCAGGTGCTGTGCTATGACGGCTACCTCACGCCACACAACCCGCAAAACCAGCAGCACTGCATTGGCGCCAGCTATCATCGCGGAAGTGAAGAAACGGTGTATCGCGCGGACGATCAGCAGCAAAACCGTCAGCGCTTAATAGATTGTTTCCCGAATGCCTCGTGGGCAAAAGAAGTAGACGTTAGTGGCAATGACGCCCGTTGTGGAGTGCGCTGCGCCACGCGCGATCACATGCCGATGGTCGGCAACGTCGCGGATTATGACGCCACGCTCAGCCAGTATGCCACTCTTGCCGAAGACAAAGTGCACGCCGTAAACGCCCCGGTGTATTCCGATTTATTTATGTTAGGTGCGCTGGGCTCGCGCGGGCTGTGTACTGCCCCGCTGTGTGCAGAAATTCTTGCATCGCAAATGAGCAATGAACCCATACCAATGGATGCCAACACGCTGGCAGCGCTGAATCCGAATCGTCTGTGGGTAAGGAAGTTATTGAAGGGTAAAGCGGTGAAATAAGATACCATCTCGCCATTGCCTGATGGCGCTACGCTTATCAGGCCTACAACTCCCGTCCTCGTAGGCCGGATAAGACGCCTTCGCGTCGCCATCCGGCACAATCCACTGCAATTATTATTGCGTTGCCTTCTGGAACAGTGTGTCCCACATCTCTTTCACTAACGCCTGGTCACGCGGCGAGAGTTCGCCTGCGCTGATGGCTTTTTCCAGGCTGCTGGTCACATTGGCGTACAATGCCTCAGCGGAATGGTCCTCGCCAGCATCCAGCTCAGCCACAGCCAGCGTCAGGTGCCCACGCAAATAGCCACTGGCAAACAACTCATCATCGCTGGCGTGCTCTACCATATCGTCGATTAATGCCAGAATGCGTGATTCAAACTCCGCGATCATCTTATTTCCTCATTGTAAACGTGGCAGCGGCTTCAGTTGAGCGCTTCGGGCCACGGGAATTGTTCCGCCGTAAGTTCAGGCGTGTGATAATAATTCTGTAACGCGTTAATGAAACGCGCCGGACGTTCAGGGATCCCTTTTTCCAGGTACTCCATCACCTGAGCATGAACACGGCGCTGGAATACCACGCGATCCGGTTCAAAGTCCCCCTCCAGATTGTCGCAACTGACGTTAAACGGGTAGCCCGCCGCCATGCAAAACAACCAGTCAAACGCCTGCGGCTTCACTTCCACATCTTCAAACTGGCATTGTGTCTTCGCGTCGCGTCCGTCCGGGCAGTACCAGTAACCGAAATCGACCAGTTCACGACGGGCTTTACCGGCGATGCACCAGTGTGAAATTTCGTGTAACGCACTGGCGTAATAACCATGCGCAAAAACGATACGGTGATACGGTAATTCCGCATCCGCTGGAAGATAGATCGGTTCGTCGTCGCCTTTAATCAGACGGGTATTAAATTCATCGGCAAAGCAGCCGTTAAAAATCTCAATTAACTGTTCGTAGTGATGCGTATTATTCATTAGTTCATCCCCAGCCAGTGGAGAATCTCCTGTCCATGATTATCATAAAGTAGCTTGGCGCTCATCACGGCGGAGACAATAACGATCATTGGCCGAATAAGTTTTTGTCCTTTGCTGAGTACCAGTCGAGAGCCCATCCGTGCGCCAATAAACTGGCCAATGAGCATCACAAAACCTGTCGCCCAAATCACTTTGCCGCCGAGAGCAAACAGCAACAACCCGCCGATATTCGAGGTGGCATTTAATACTTTGGCGTGAGCCGTCGATTTCGCCAGGTTGTATCCGCACAGCATGACAAAAGCCAGCGCGTAGAACGACCCCGCCGCCGGACCAAAAAAGCCATCGTAAAAGCCGACGCATCCCCCGGCCACCAGCGCAAAAGGCAACCCATGCAGTCGACGCTGTCGGTCTTCTTCCCCGATTTTCGGCATCAACAGAAAGTAAAGGCCAATACAGATAACCAATACTGGCAGGATCTGGCGCAGAACATCTGACTGCACGTGTTGAACCAACAGCGCGCCACTCATTGAGCCGATAAAGGTCATGAAGATATTGAGCTTCTGATCCGCCAGATTAACCACACCCCGACGAATAAAATAGAGGGAGGAAGAGATAGATCCCCCGCAGGCTTGCAGCTTATTGGTCGCCAGCGCTTGCGCAGGTGGCATCCCGGCCGCCATCAATGCCGGGATGGTGAGTAGACCACCGCCTCCGGCCAGAGAATCAATAAAACCTGCCAGCATCGCCACAAAAAAAAGCACACCTAACAGCAGTGGCGACACCATAAACAGAGAGGCAAAATGATCCATTAGAGTACATGCTCGTCCAGTAGCGCCTGGCAGGAAGGCGGCAACGGCGGCGGTGTCTTCTTCTCAGGCTTGGTGGTTCCAGGTTTTGGAGGTTCGAACCAGCTTTGCAGCTCTGCGCCACAGCCGTCACCCGGTGGCGGTAACGGTTGATCTTCACACTCAAGGCTGTCGGCAGGGCAACGTAACCGCACGTGCATATGCGCACGATGCTGGAACCACGGCCGCACTTTACGCAACCAGTCCCTGTCGGTCCCTGCATCCAGACAAAGTTGTTGCTTAATCGCCGGATTCACGAAAATACGCGTTACTTCATTATCTTTTGCAGCCAGCCTGATCAGGCTGAAAATCTCCGGTTTCCACAGTGACGGCACAACACGTTTGCCATCCTGTGAGACCAGATCTAACGCCTGCGGCCGCAGCAGTTGCGACTGGGTCCAGCGCGTTTTCGGCAGTTGCAGGAAAATATCCACATCCAATCCCGTCTGGTGGCTGGCGTGACCGCCATTGAATCGCCCACCGGCCGGCATACCCATATCGCCGATTAACACCGTGCCCAGCCCCTGACTATTGGCCTGATTACTCAGACGCTGGATAAACCTCACCAGATCCGGATGGCCAAAGTAACGACGCTGATCGGTGCGCATCACCTGATAGTGTTTTGACTGGACAGGCAGCGTATCTGCGCCAACAATACAGCCATTGGAAAACGCGCCGATAGACTGCGCGCTGCCCGCAACCGGATGGGTAATTTTCTGCCAGGGCGTCGCCGCCAGACAGGCGGTACTGGCAAACAGAGCCAGCGCCGCAAGTGCCGTTTTTTTCATCTCTTACCAGCGTGGAATATCGGTCTTCACGTCCGCATTTTGCGCCCGCTGACGCAGCAGGTGATCCATCAATACGATCGCCAGCATCGCCTCGGCGATCGGTACGGCGCGGATCCCTACGCACGGATCGTGGCGACCTTTAGTGATCATTTCGACTTCTTCTCCAAAGCGGTTAATAGTGCGCCCAGGAACGGTAATACTGGACGTCGGTTTCAGCGCCATATGAGCAATGATTTGTTGCCCGCTGCTGATCCCGCCCAGAATGCCGCCCGCATGGTTACTCTGGAAACCTTCTTTGGTGATTTCGTCACGGTTCTGACTGCCGCGCAGCGCAACAACGTCAAATCCATCGCCAATCTCAACGCCCTTAACGGCGTTAATGCTCATCAGCGCATGGGCGATGTCGGCATCCAGGCGGTCGAATACAGGTTCGCCGAGACCCGCAGGTACACCGCGTGCAACAACGGTCACCTTAGCTCCGATGGAGTCACCTTCTTTCTTCAGCCCGCGCATCAGTTCATCCAGCGCTTCGAGTTTATCCGGGTCCGGGCAAAAGAACGGGTTAAGTTCCACCTGGGACCAGTCTTTAATCTCCAGCGGAATATCCCCCATCTGCGTCAGGCAGCCGCGGATCTCAACGCCGAATTTTTCCGCCAGATATTTTTTGGCAATCGCTCCGGCCGCCACGCGCATCGCTGTTTCACGTGCGGATGAACGTCCGCCGCCACGGTAGTCGCGCAGGCCATATTTTTGCTCATAGGTATAGTCGGCGTGTCCCGGACGAAAAACGTCCTTAATCGCGCCGTAATCCTGTGAACGCTGATCGGTATTTTCGATCAGCAGGCCAATGCTGGTGCCTGTGGTAACGCCCTCGAACACCCCGGAGAGGATTTTCACCTGATCCGGCTCACGACGCTGCGTAGTGTAGCGCGATGTGCCCGGACGGCGTCTGTCGAGATCGTGCTGCAGGTCAGCTTCTGTCAGAGAAATGCCCGGCGGAACACCATCGACAATACAACCGAGCGCCAGCCCGTGTGATTCGCCGAAAGTGGTTACGCGAAAGAGTTGCCCAATTGTGTTTCCTGCCATCACGGCTCCGTTATGCGTGTTGTGTATGTGCGCGTGTAATTAGTCTTTATAAATGCTGAAGTGCTCGCGAGCAGCAACTAACTGCTCTTTGGTCAGCATAAATACGCCGTCACCACCGTTGTCGAACTCCAGCCAGGTGAACGGTACATCCGGATACTGCTCCATCAGATGTACCATGCTGTTTCCGACTTCACAAATCAGAATACCGTTATCTGACAGGTAGTCTGGGGCGTTCCCCAGAATGCGGCGGGTAAGTTTCAGCCCATCGCTGCCGGACGCCAGACCCAGTTCAGGTTCGTGACGATATTCGTTTGGCAGATCGGACATATCTTCCGCATCGACATACGGCGGGTTGGTCACAATCAAGTCATACTGGACTTTCAGCAGATCGCGGAACAGATCGGAACGGATCGGCGTGACGTGATGGATCAGACCGTGTTCTTCAATATTGTGTTCAGTCACCGCCAGCGCGTCAGTGGAAATATCCACCGCATCGACTTCGGCTTCCGGGAAGGCATAGGCGCAGGCAATGGCAATACAGCCGCTGCCGGTACACATATCGAGGATATGCTGCGGTTGCTCATTAATAAGGCCCGCAAAGCGGTTATTGATAAGCTCGCCAATCGGTGAACGTGGAACCAGCACGCGTTCATCAACATAAAATTCATGCCCGCAGAACCAGGCTTTGTTGGTCAGATAAGCAACCGGAATGCGCTCGTTGACGCGGCGAATCACGCGTTCAACAATACGATGACGCTCGCTGGAGGTCAGACGCGCGGTACGCATATCTTCTGGAATATCCAACGGCAAATAAAGTGACGGCAGCACCAGTTGTACGGCCTCGTCCCATGGGTTATCCGTGCCATGGCCATACCAGATGTTCGCCGCGCTAAAACGGCTGACCGCCCAACGCAACATGTCCTGAATGGTATGCAGTTCACTCACTGCTTCATCGACGAAAATTTTATCCACGTATTCCTCCAGGGCATGCTCGTATTAATTTCGGCGGCTAGTTTGCCACGAAGACGGCGATAAATCAGCATTCACACGGGGCCTGAACGCGAAAATTGCGTTTTAAGCGATCGGATGCCCGCCGAGTCGGGTTAAACTAACGGAAAATAAAAGTTGAGACTCTCGAATGAAAAAGAAAACATCGCTCAGCGAGGAGGATCAGACGCTGTTTCGCCAGCTGATGACCGGCACGCGTAAAATTAAACAGGACACCATTGTTCACCGACCTCCACGTAAAAAAATTGCCGAGGTTCCGGTTAAAAGGCTGCTACAGGAGCAGGCTGATGCCAGCCACTATTTCTCGGATGAGTTTCAGCCGCTGCTGAATACGGACGGCCCGGTAAGATACCTGCGCGCCGACGTCAGCCATTTCGAACTGAAGAAAATGCGCCGTGGCGATTACTCTCCAGAGCTGTTTCTCGATCTGCATGGGCTGACCCAGCAACAGGCCAAACAAGAGTTAGGCGCGCTGATTGCCGCCTGTCGCCGTGAACATGTGTTTTGCGCCTGCGTGATGCATGGCCACGGAAAACATATTCTGAAACAGCAGACGCCGCTCTGGCTGGCCCAGCATCCGCACGTAATGGCCTTTCATCAGGCACCGAAGGAGTACGGTGGCGACGCCGCGCTGCTGGTGCTGATTGAAGTGGAAGAGTGGCTACCGCCCGAACTTCCGTGATGCAGAAAGACAAAAAGAGCCGCATTTGCGGCTCTTTGATTTTCCGGGTGGCTGCTGCGCCTTATCCGGCCTGTTTAAATCGCTTTTGCCATTTTCAGGTTACACGGGCTCATTTGCCAGTTAAAAGTACCCTTCCCGCTCTCATCAAGCGTAACGCTGGCAATCGCTGATGTGGTAAACATCGGCGGTGTTTCACCTGGGCAAAGCTCAGACACCAGATATCCCACTAAAGGCAAGTGAGAGATAACCAGTGCGGTGGCGATACCTTCATTGGCCAGAGCCTGTAAATAGGCGCTGACCAGACCGACATCGCCGCAGGGAGTCAGCTCCGGCAAAACATCCACACCGGTTGGCAGGTTCATACACTCCCCCACCACATCCAGCGTTTGTTCGGCTCGTAGGAACGGGCTCACCAGAACACGTTCGATATCCACTTTTTGACCTTTCAGCCAGTTCGCCATCAGGCGAGATTCGTCACAACCACAGGAGGTTAAGGGACGAACCGAATCACTGGCGGCATCGAGGGCCGCGTCGCCGTGACGCATGATAAAAACTTGCATATTGCACCGCTTTTGTTAACCAGAATCACCACTACCTTTATTCACAGCCCCTATTGGCTGTGGTAACGATATGGTGGCCGGCATTGTGCCTTATCCATTCACCGAATGAAACGCTGTTTTTTACCTCAACGGCGTAAGTATAGTCAATCTCTGTTTACATTTTGAGCGCGACCCATACATTCAGTGCGGATTCATCCTACCTTTGACCTCATGAATTCAGGTCAGTTTCCCCAATATTCCAGAATCTTTCACTGCGTTCCGCCATCTGCAATAACTGCTCACACGGTGTAAACCGCGAGCCGTACTGCGTGGTCAGCCGTTGCAGAACCGCAACCACTTCACCCGCGCCGAGAGAATCCATATACCGGAACGGGCCGCCGAGGAATGGCGGAAAACCAATACCAAATACAGCGCCGATGTCGCCATCACGTGCGCTGCGGACTATCTTCTCGTCGAAACAACGGGCTGCTTCATTGAGCATTAACATAACGCACCGCTCTGCTACCTGCGCAGCGGAAAGTCGGCCCTGACCCTGGACGCCAATAAGCGTATAAATTGCAGGGTCGACCTGTTTTTTGCTTTTACGCCCTTTCGCACCATAAAGATAGAAACCCCGACCATTTTTTCTACCTTTGCGATCGTCATTCAAAATTGAAGCAACAACATTTGCAGGCGCGCTAAAACGTTCTCCATATGCAGCCTCAAGCACTGGTATAATTTTAGTGCCCGTATCAATTCCAACCTCATCCAAAAGTTGGATTGGCCCAACTGGAAAACCAAACTTAACCAGCGCGGCGTCTATGGTTTCGACCCGCTCGCCTTCGGTCAACATACGAATCGCTTCGTTAATATAAGGCGCTAAAATGCGGTTAACGTAAAAGCCGGCCTTATCTCTCACCACTATCGGCGTTTTACCCTGTTTTTTCGCTAACTTAACGGTAGTTGCAATTGTCTGCTCAGAGGTCGTGGCATGCGGGATCACTTCGACCAACGGCATTTTTTCCACCGGACTAAAAAAGTGTAAACCAATCACTTGTTCGGGCCTTGCAGCGTTCGCAGCAATATCGCTAATGGGCAAAGATGAGGTGTTAGAAGCAAAAATGGTATGAGGTGCGCAATTTTGCTCAACTTCTGCCACCATCCTTTGTTTTAGCGACAGATCTTCAAACACGGCTTCAATAATTAGATCGCGATGCGCAAAGCCACGGTAGTCGATCGTTCCCGAAATCAGCGCCAGTTGTTTATCGCGTTCGCTGGCTTTGATATGACGGCGGCGAACCTTCGTTTCAAGCTGATCCCAGCTGTACTTCAGCGCGTGGTTGATTCCCTTAGCGTTTATATCTTTGATGCGCACAGGCAAGCCGCCTTTACAGGCCGTCACGTAGGCAATACCACCGCCCATCAGACCGCCGCCCAAAATACCTACGCTGTTTAGCGGGCCAGGTTTCGCATCACTTCCGGGATCTTTTTTCACATCGGTGTTGGCAAAAAAGATGTGCCGTAACGCCTGAGACTGGGATGTCATCGCCAGCTCACCAAACGCACTGGCCTCAGCGTCGTAACCGCTACTGCTGCCTTGCGCTAGCCCGGTTTCGATGACCTCAAGGATACGTTCTGTTGCAGGGTAGTTACCTTGCGTTTTTTGCACCGTCTTTTTACTGGCCATGCGGAACAACAGCGCCCGCCCCAGCGGCCCCGCCAACACTCGCTCTCTCACGGGCAGTGTTCGATGCGCAGAACTGTCCTTTTTAGCCAGTTCTACGGCCGCTTCCAGCAAAATGGAATGCGGTACAACTTCATCCACTAAACCAACTTTCAGCGCCTGTTTTGCGCGTAATTGTTTTCCGGTGAGGATCATATCCAGTGCGGTACTGACGCCAATCAGGCGCGGCAGCCGCTGCGTACCACCGGAGCCGGGCAACAAGCCAAGTTGTACTTCCGGTAAACCCAGAACGGTTTTAACATCATCGGTACAAATACGGTTGTGGCACGCCAGTGCCATCTCCAGGCCACCGCCGAGGCATGCGCCATGAATCGCGGCGATAACCGGGATCGGCAAGGCATTAATTTCCGCCATCATCTGCTGCCCCTGACGGGCCAGCGTTTCGGCTTCCTGCGCGCTACGACAACTACCAATCATGTTGATATCCGCCCCGGCAATGAAGTTATCGGGTTTAGCCGAAATAAACACCACGCCGCGCAATGCTTTGTTATCGCGGATTTGTTTCAGAATGGCCCGTACCTGTGAAGCAAACTCCGCTTTCAGGGTGTTCATTTTCTCTCCGGGCACATCAATGGTGACAACAGCAACGTTATCCAGACGTACGTTTAGTGTAAAAGCCGATGCCATTTCCATTATTCCGCCTCCAGAACCATGGCTGCACCCAAACCACCAGCTGCACAGGCGGTCACTAAACCAAAACCACCGCCACGACGTCGTAACTCATGTAGGGTTTGGGTGATCATGCGCGCACCGGTAGCGGCGAAGGGGTGTCCATAGGCAATCGATCCACCCAGCACGTTAAATTTACTGTCATCAACTTCGCCAGTGGCATGTGCTCTGCCCAGCACATCGCGGGCAAAACGTTCGCTACCCAACAACTGAAGATTCGCCAGCGTTTGTGCGGCAAAAGCTTCATGCATGTCGATCAGGGTTAAATCTGCCATCGTCAGACCCGCTCTCTCCAGGGCTAGCGGCGTTGACCACGCTGGTCCCAGCAGCATGTCCTGCCAGACATCGATGGCGGTAAAAGCAAAACTACGCAGGTATCCCAGCGGCACCAGCCCCAACTCTTTCGCACGCGACTCCGTCATCATGATCACGGCGGCTGCGCCGTCCGTTAGCGGGGTACTGTTTGCTGCGGTGACAGTGCCGTGCTTGCGGTCAAACGCCGGACGTAGTTTGGCGTAATCGGCCAGCGTAGAGTTACCGCGAATATTGTTATCTTCTGAAAAAGGATCTTTAAACGGTGGCGCGTAGGTAGTCATTACCTCATCTGCCAGCTTTCCTTCAGCCCACGCCTGAGCGGCACGCTGATGAGAGCGGTGCGCCAGAGCATCCTGCTGTTCTCGGGTAATACCATAGGTTTTGGCCATTTGCTCAGCCGTATCCCCCATACGCAAACCAGTGGAATACTCGGCGACGGCTGGCGGCACAGGCATCAGGTCACGTAAACGCAGTCGGGAAAAGAGTTTAAGGCGTTGACCGGTTGTCCGGGCCTTATTGACATCCACCAGCACCCGCGCCAGCTTTTTACTAACGCCAATAGGCAAGACTGACGATGAGTCCGCACCACCCGCAATTCCCGCACGAATAGACCCCGCCATCAGGCTTTCCGCGACATTCGCCACTGCCTGAAAACTGGTCGCGCAGGCTCGGCTTACGCTATAGGCATCCGTATGCACATTCATGCCGGTTCCCAGCACGATTTCACGAGCAATATTTGGCGCTTCAGGCATTTGCACCACCTGACCAAAAACCAGTTGCTCAATCACATCAGCAGGTATTTCGCTGCGCGCCAGCAGCTCACCGACGACCATTTTTCCTAAATCAACGGCGGGAATGCCATGAAACGCGGTAGCCTGACGAGCAAATGGCGTACGCAATCCACTTACAATGGCAATACGGTCGCCCTGGCGGGTAACCAGCGGTAAAGCCTGACTCATAACACTCCCCTGTAAAAAATAAAATAAGTGGTCTGACCTGATCATAGTCTTAACCAATTTTTTACATTTAGCCAAGCGGAGAGAAAAGAAAGTGGGAGCTAAGACACAGTGAATAATCACTGACAGTTACGAAAAAGCCCTTGCTATCAGATAGCAAGGGCTTTTGCAGAGGGGGATTAACGCAGGCCCAGCTGGAAGATCAGCGTTTCAGCTTCACAGGCAAAAACAAAGTCGATATCCAGACGCACACCTTCTGACTCTTCAGTAAAGGTCGAGGTGATTTGGCAAGGCTCAGATTCCACGCCACGCGCCTTTTCAGTCAGAGCGGCCAGCGTTTCTTCTGCCTCTGCGCGGTTCGCGAACACACGGCTGTAGGACGCGGTGCAATCGGAGTTGTCCATGATGGTGCCAACATCCATACAGCAGCAAACCGGGGTTTCATCAGCACTGCATTTACTCATTGTAGATTTCCTCTGTATTCGCACCTGAGGTGCCAGATAAACGATAGGGATATTTTACGCTCCCATTATTCGCCTCTCCAGTCGTTAATTGTATGAAATGCGATAAGTGACCGAAATCACACTTAAAAATGATCTAAAACAAAAATCGCCCAAACAGGTGAGTGCGCACCCCCGCAATTTTGCCAGCTGGATCGCGTTTCTCTGATCAAATTTGAAAATATTTATAAACATACTTGCAACATTCCAGCTGGTCCGACCTATACTCACGCCACTGGTCTGATTTCTAAGTCGTACCTCAGACCCTACACTTCGCGCTCCTGTTACGGCATGTAACATTGTTTGTATAAAAATAAATCTATGAGGTTATGGTCATGAGCCAGAAAACCCTGTTTACAAAGTCTGCTCTCGCAGTCGCAGTGGCAATTATCTCCACACAGGCCTGGTCTGCAGGCTTTCAGTTAAACGAATTTTCTTCCTCTGGCCTTGGCCGGGCATATTCGGGTGAAGGCGCAATTGCAGATGATGCAGGTAACGCCAGTCGTAACCCGGCACTGATTATGATGTTCGATCGCCCTACTTTCTCAGCAGGTGCGGTGTATATCGATCCAGACGTTAATATTTCCGGTAAATCGCCATACACCGGACGCAGCACTGATGCGGACAACATCGCGCCTACGGCGTGGGTTCCCAATGCTCACTTCGTGATGCCTATCAACGAACAGTTTGGTTGGGGTGCTTCCGTTACCTCAAACTATGGCCTGGCTACCGAATTTAACGACAGCTACATCGTCGGTGAATACGGCGGTAAGACCGACCTTAAAACGGTCAACCTTAACCTGAGCGGCGCCTACCGTCTGAATGATAGCTGGAGCTTCGGTCTCGGTTTTAACGCCGTTTATGCTGATGCAAAAATTGAACGTTATTCTGGCGAGCAGACGGCTGCATTACCGAAGGTCAGCAACAAAATTGCCAGCCTGAAAGGGGACGAATGGGGCTACGGTTGGAACGCCGGGATTCTGTACGAACTGGATAAAAATAACCGTTATGGTTTAACGTACCGTTCTGAAGTTAAAATTGATTTTGATGGCGATTATAAGAGTGGCATCCGTACCCAGGCGAATGCTATACCTGGCGCTGGCACTACATTCCCATGGGGAACGACCAATGCCACTGTCCCGGGTTCTCTGACACTTAACCTTCCTGAAATGTGGGAATTGTCAGGTTATAACCGTATTGCACCACAGTGGGCTATCCACTACAGCATGGCCCATACCAGCTGGAGTCAGTTCCAGGAGCTGAAAGCCACAGGTTCCAATGGACAGACACTGTTCTATAAAGAAGAAGGCTTCAAAGATTCTTACCGCATTGCATTGGGTACGACTTACTATATGGATAAAAGCTGGACGTTCCGTACCGGTATTGCTTATGACGATAGCCCGGTTCCAGCAAGTAAGCGTTCCATCTCGATTCCGGATCAGGATCGCCTGTGGTTGAGTGCAGGTACAACTTATGCGTTCAATGACGATGCCTCTATCGACGTCGGTGTGTCTTACATGCACGGACAAAAAGTAACAGTGCAAGAAGGCAAATATACTTTCGACTCTGAAGGTAAAGCCTGGCTGTTTGGTACAAACTTCAACTACGCATTCTGATTTTCTTCAGACGTAAAAAAGGTGAGCTTTTTAGCTCACCTTTTTATTTGCCCAATTCCTTACTCAGAATCGATCTCTTTTAAATCATCCTGAATATCTTTCGCGTTCGGGTTTTCTTCTGGTTTGAGTTTCCCGCCGTTCGCAATAAAGTCATGACGCTGGAAGTAAGCTTCACGCACCATGATGTAAGGATCAGAAGACTGACGCAGCAGACCATCAGAGTCGAGCAATTGCGCGCGAGTTTCAATCCCTTCAACCGTCCATTTGCCTATCGACAACGGCCAGGTCAGCCAGGACAGTACCGGATACAGGGTATCGACCATATCGCCGCCGTCATCACGCAGCGTGAAACTACCGTAGAATGGAAGCTGCATATACGGTCCGTAACCAACATCATAGTGGCCTAACGTACTGCCAAAGCGGTGTGGTTCAACGCGCTGCAACTTCGGATTAGCCATACCAGCCACATCGATAAAGCCGCCCATACCTAACAGGGTATTCAGGAAGAAACGGGTAAAGTGCACCATCCCCTGATAAGGATCGCCTTGCAGGAAATAGTTGACCATGACGGCCGGCTCTTCAAGGTTCCCCGTAAAGTTGCTTAAACCATTACGCGCTGGCTGCGGAACATAATCTCGCCAGGCAACAGCTACGGGTCTAACAACGTATGGATCTAAAACATTAAAGTTGAAGTTGTACATGGTGCGGTTGAACCCTTCAAATGGATCCGAACGCCCCTGCTGTTCAGTACCGGAGCTCGCACACCCCACCAAAAGTGTGGTTCCCAGCGCAAGCGCCGACAGGCGAAGCTTCATAAGTGTCTCCCTGTGTTTTATGGCTATCGCTGATTGCCATCCATGACGGAACGATGACGTATCCGCCTGTTTAGATGTGAGCGATTGTAACAGCACGTCAAATGATGTCTATATACCCTGTCTTACTGATTTGATCATAGCCTGGTAATGCGCACTCCGCGGCGGTTCTATTCTAACTAACCCGATAAAAACAAACGTTACTATTTTTGCTATCTCAGACTTTCTCCCGCTGATTTTCGGACAAAAGCCGCTACGCTTTAGCAATACGTGCTTATTCAGGATTAGGCTATGAATGACATCAAGAAAGATAAGATCGATCGACACAGCGACGAGCTCGAGGTGGAAAGCGATGAAAAGCTAACAGGGACAAAGATAGAGCTTGATGAGGACAGACTCCCCTCCCGCGCCATGGCAATCCATGAACATATTCGCCAGGATGGAGAGAAAGAGATGGAGCGTGACGCGATGGCGCTACTGTGGTCAGCCATCGCAGCAGGACTGTCGATGGGCGCCTCATTGCTGGCTAAAGGGATTTTTCACGTACAGCTGGAAGGCGTGCCAGGGGGATTTTTACTCGAGAACCTCGGTTATACCTTCGGCTTTATTATTGTCATTATGGCCCGCCAGCAACTCTTTACCGAAAATACCGTCACCGCTGTACTGCCGGTGATGCAAAACCCTACCCTCGGCAATTTTGGCCTGTTGATGCGCCTGTGGAGCGTGGTTCTGCTGGGTAATATTATTGGCACCGGGGTTGCCGCATGGGCGTTTGAACATATGCCGATTTTTGATGAAGAGACCCGCGATGCTTTTGTCAAAATTGGTATGGATGTGATGAAAAATACGCCAACAGAGATGTTTTCCAACGCCATCATTTCCGGCTGGTTAATTGCCACCATGGTGTGGATGTTTCCAGCTGCCGGGGCGGCAAAAATTGTGGTCATTATTCTGATGACCTGGCTGATTGCGTTAGGTGATACCACGCATATCGTCGTCGGCTCGGTGGAAATTCTCTATTTGGTCTTTAATGGCACGCTGCACTGGAGTGATTTTTTCTGGCCCTTTGCGCTACCAACGCTCGCCGGGAATATCTGTGGCGGAACGTTTATTTTCGCGCTGATGAGCCATGCGCAGATCCGCAATGATATGAGCAACAAACGCAAGGAAGAAGCCAGGTTGCAAGCAAAGCGTGATGAGCAAAAGCAGAAAAACCAGAAAAAACAGGCCTGAATGGTGACTGTTTGAGCAGTCGGGCGGCCTGAGACTTACCGTTGTGAGTAAAAAACGCTATACTCGTGCCGCTTCGTCCCCTTAGTTAAATGGATATAACGAGCCCCTCCTAAGGGCTAGTTGCAGGTTCGATTCCTGCAGGGGACACCATGAATTCTTAGGCATCCAGTCAAAATCCTATCATTTACCAGTCAGTTCATCCCTTGGCCAGGCGGTAAAACGGCACATTCCTCACTGTTGCAGTAAGATTGTCGGACACCATTGTCTGCTTTGTCGCTATCCGCATCCCTGCTTTTCTCAGCCTCAACACATCAGCGGCAATACGCTGGCTGCCAAACCAGAAAAGCCCGTCCAGCGCAGTGACATCAAGGCCCGATTCCAGTGCCAGCTTCAGACGTTCACGCGGCGCTTTTACTGTTTTAGCAATCTGCTGATATGGCGCTTCGCTTGAACCTGCAGGACTAATGCGCCGGATACGATGTGACAGGCGGTACTGAAATTCATCCGGGATCCCGCCGAGACTCGCTTTCAGGCTGTAAACACATCCAAAGCGTTTGCCGTTAAAGATGACGTTTTTCTGACTAAGCTGCAGCTCTTCACGCACGCTGGCAATCAGTTGTGGAGTACGGAGTAATAACAGGCGGAAAGGCAGCTCAAAGCTGGTCACATAGTCCACATTCAATAAAGCAATACGAAGACGTTCTTGGGGCCCCGCCTTCATTTCCCGGCATTCAGCAATAACATCAGCCCACTGGCCGGTAAGACGGGAACACTCTGTCGCCTCAGTAAAACTGTATTTTTCAGCCTGATAATCAATACGCTCAGTCACACTGAATTCCCTTCTGGCCAGATCTCGGTATTGGTTGCTCACTTTACCAGCGACGACATCCCTGTGTCAGAAATCTTTTTCTAACCCACTGAAAGTACCTGACCAATGCTCCTTCCTATCCTCACCATGAGGATACGATAACTAACCGACCCGGTATGTTTTCCGGGTCGGTTAAACGGCGCCACGTCAGACAACAAAACGGTTAACCAGATCCTTCATGGTTGCCGACAGATTGTCCAGCCTCTGGCTGTCGCTCGCCGCCTGAGATACCAACGCCGCATTTTGCTGTGTAACCTGCTCCATCGGTCGCAATGCCAGGTTTATCTGGGTTACCCCTTGTGACTGCTCCGTCGCCACACGAGCGATATCCGCAATATATTGCTTCATACTGGTGGTATTATCCGCTGCGGCTTCCAGCGCGGTAGCAGATGCAGTAACCCGCTCAACACCCTCACTAATTTTGACCATATTCTGCGCGACCAACTCACGGATTTGGTTAGCCTCTTTGGCGCAACGCTGCGAAAGATTTCTCACTTCACTGGCTACAACAGCAAACCCCCTGCCCATCTCTCCTGCCCGAGCAGCTTCCACTGCCGCATTCAGCGCCAGTAAGTTAGTCTGAAACGAAATATCATCAATCGAGGTCACAATATTCGAGATTTTCTCACTGGAAGCGCGAATATCCCCCATGCTCTGGTTCGCCGCACTGGCAACGTTACTGGCCTGTCGGACCTCTTTTTCCAGTCTGATTGTCAGATGCTCCGCTTCGCGGGCATTATCCGCCGTTTGCGTAATCGCAGTTGATAGCTGCTCCATGCTGGCCACAGCTTCTACTATTGATGCAGCCTGTTCATCTGTACGTTGAGCCAGATCCTGATTTCCCGCCGTAATACTGCTACTGGCATCGGACAAAACCACGGAGCCTTGCTTAATCTCCTGTACGATATGCTGAATACTTTCCAGCATTGTGTTATAGGCACGATTAAGTGAGGAAAGCTCATCTTTGCCCGGGGTCGCCAGACGTTGAGTCAGATCGCCATTCATACCCGCAATCTTGCGTAGCGTGTCACTAAACTGACGGTGCATATTAATTGCGATGGCCCCAGCGAACGTCAATGATGCCAGGAGCGCTAACAGGCTAACAGCCATATATATTTGCCAGTTTTTTCGTGCATCCTGCGCGAGTTTTTCTGCATTCGCCAACAGACGATTCGCCGTCACATTTTCTATCTGCCGCATCACTTCAATACGCTGGGTTTGTACTTTAAACCAGGTAGTAGGATCGACACCAAATCCACCGTTGGCGGCATGGCTAAACGCGGTTTCACGAAATGCGAGGGCTTTTGACGCTTCTGCTGACTGTAAGCGGCTTTTCAACATGGCTGCCTGTTCCGGTGAACTCAGGCGTAACGATTCTGCCAACCAAACGTTCTGTTTACTGACGACATCACTGAGCTGATGTAACTGTCCGTAGGCGAAATGGCCGGAGGAAAAGATATTTGACAGCAGAGCTCGTTCAATACCCGCCTGTTCTTTTAAATTCAGCAGGTTGTAGTAGGCGGCGAATGCGTTTGCCATCTCGCCAGAATCCGTCAACTGCCCCAATCTACCCACAAAAATCAGCACATCAGCAATGACGTTGGTATAAAACTTAACAACATCTGAAGCCGGAAGCCCTAATTGCGTGACGTTCTCCCGTATAGTGGAGAGAGAAAGAATGTTTTTCTTAAACGTGGCGACAGAGGTGGCGACATCCCCTTCCGGTAATGCAGTATCGGACAGTGACCGCACAAATACCTCGATCTCGCGATCGGTCAAAGCCCGCTGTGCATTTAACTCATCTTTGAACGTCTTCCCTGCAGCCCCCAGAAACCCGACACTCATACCGCGTTCTTTTTGCAATTCATGCACTACATTTCCGGCACTGTGTGCGAGCGCTGTCAGTTGGGCAATATTCTCCATCTGCCGTTCTGTCTCAATGCGCGTTAATATTCCTGAACCAGCAAACCAACATAACGCCAGTAATAATGGTTGTAGCGCAATTATTAACTTCATTTTCATCGGCATTCGATAAACCCACCACATGCCACTTCCCCCCATTATCCATATTTTCACTATGGTTATCGGCGTAAAGAAGCGGCTCTTTAAATTTGAACAATGGGCAACTGTTTGTTTTTTAGATTAAATTTTTGCCAGTATAACTCTATTTAATTACTTCAATTAGAATAAAACTCTAAATAATTAACACATGCGAATCTATACTCCATTTCATTAACTTATTTGGCATATTATTTTTTATTAAAGAATCAGGTAATCATCAACTGATTCAGAAAGGGAGAGAGATACAGGACAGTGACAGCAGCCCGAGATAACAGCCATGGCGCGGCCGTCATTCTGGCGTCCCGCCGAACGTTAAGGTTATAATCCTTGCAACGATTTTTTGGATTAGAAGCGACAATGACAAAACTTACCCTACAAGAACAGATGCTTAAAGCAGGTCTGGTCAGCAGCAAAAAAATGGCGAAAGTGCAGAGAACGGCGAAAAAATCGCGCGTTCAGGCTCGTGAAGCCAGAGAAGCGGTTGAAGAAAATAAAAAAGCACAGGTCGAGCGTGATAAGCAGCTCAGCGAACAGCAGAAGCAGGCCGCATTGTCTAAAGAATACAAAGCGCAGATCAAGCAACTGATTGAAATGAACAAAATCACCATTTCCCGTGGCGATATTGGTTACAACTTTACTGACAATAACCTGATCAAAAAAGTTTATGTTGATAAGGTAACCCAGTCTCAGTTGATCAAGGGCCGTCTGGCCATTGCCCGCCTGACGGCTGAAAGCAGCAGCGAGAGCGAATACGCCATTATCCCGGCTGTTGTCGCCGACAAGATTGCCCAGCGCGATGCAAGCTATATTGTTCTAAATTGCGAACTGAGCCAGGAAGCGAAGGACGAAGACGATCCGTATGCTGATTTTGTCATTCCTGACGATTTGATGTGGTAAGAAAAACACCCCGATAATCACCCAGAGTTTCGTCGCGTATTTCGGTGAACGCTAGTGCCACCACCGAAATACCGTCACCCGCTCTTCTTCCCCACATGCCATCTGCTAAAACTTATAGTGTTCCTTGCTCAGTCCGTATTTTCTCATGCGCAAATACAGTTTCTTACGCGGAATTTGTAAATACTCCGCCACTTCATTAATACGTCCCTGATGAATATTAAGCGCTTCGGTAATGATCTGTCGCTCGTACTCGTCGACCCGACGATCGAGCGGTGTCGGTTCGGGCAAATGTAGCTGTGGATTCGCGGTTTCAGCCAGTGGCAATAACCCAACGGCAAAAAGCTCGGCGGCATTGGCCAGTTCCCGGACATTGCTTAACCACACGCGACGCCGCATGCCTTTCAGTAAATCCACTTCAACTTCAGGCACCGGATGGTTCAGACGTAGACAGGCTTTGTGCAGATAATGGCGAAACAGCGGCTCAATATCATCCGGGCGCTGAGACAACGGCTGGCAACCAATTTGCGTCATCGCGAAACAGTAATATAGTTCAGCCACAATCTGGTTGGTTGCCGCCAGTTCCACCAACGAAGTGGCGCCAATGCCAATTAAGCGAAACGGACGCCGCTCCTGACTTTGCAAATGCACCAGCTGGTGCTGCTGTTCGCGCGTCAGGCACTCAATATGGCTCAGGACCAGCGTTCCCCCTTGCGCCTGGGCAATAAGGTCATTGAGTTGCCCCGCATTCTCTAACGTCAACTCCCCACGAATAAACGGTCCTTCAGCGCTGCGCCCAAGCTGATGCAAATAACGGGCACCGGTCATACGTCCGGTTCCCGGCTCGCCATAAAACCAGACGGCAATATCCGTTTCAGCCAGTTGCCGTAAGCGCTGGCGGTACTGATTAACCCAGTCACTGTAGCCGACCAGTTCAACCTGGAGCTTTTGCTGGCAATAGTGACGACGTGCAATCACAGATTTTCTCTGCCGCAACGCGTCCTCTACCAACACCAGCAGTTTGCCAGGATCAACCGGTTTTTGCAGAAAATCCCACGCACCTTTCTTCACCGCGTCCACCGCCATAGGGACATCGCCATGTCCGGTGATCAACAGGATCGGAAGCTGATTGTCATCCTGATGAAACAACGTCATCAGGTCAATTCCATTACAGCCAGGCATACACACGTCGCTCAGGACAATCCCTGGCCAGTCGGCCTGCAACCAATTTCGGGCATCAAAAGGGTTACTGCATGCGAATACATGATATCCCTCCTGTTCAAGCAACAAGGTGTAAGCGTCAAGAACATCGGCATCATCATCAATAAGCAGAACAGAATATTCATCACTCAACATCGTTTACATCCGTCAGATTAAATTGCAGAACGACGCAGGCATTGCGCCCCGGGGTCGACGCCAGGCGCAGTTCGCCGTTCATTTGCATCATTAACGATACACAAATCGATAAGCCAATACCGAGGCCAACATCCTTACTGGTGGTAAACGGTTTTAACAGTGATGGTAATAATGCCCCAGGCCAGCCGGGACCGTGATCGCTGATAAATACGCACAACCGGCTGCCTTCGGTCTGCCAGTGAACCTCTATTTTCGCCGCAACCGGACAGGCATCCAGCGCATTTGCCAGGACGTTTACCAGCACCTGCTGAATACGCACTTCATCACCAGCCACCCACACGCCCCGGTCTGGCAGCGTCAGCGAACCCTGCTGTGGCTTGTGTCGCATGGCCAACAGTTCCCAGGCAGCGTTGAACGTTTGACGTAGATCGACCGGATGCAGAGGCGTGCCAGGCTCGGCCCGGCGCGCAAACTGACGCAGTGAACGGATAATGGCATCGATGCGAGTAATCAGCCCCTCCGCTTTGGTTAATGTGCTTCTGGCCTGAGCGGGTTGTCCCTGTTCGATTGCCCTCCCCGCCGTAAACAGGTACATCGACAGCGCATTCAGCGGTTGATTAATCTCGTGCGCCAGCGTGGTCATAGTCTGGCCGACCACAGCCAGTTTTGCCGTCTGGATCAGCTCATCCTGCGTTGCGCGAAGATCGGATTCAATCTCCTTGCGCTCGATCACTTCCTGTTCCAGCTGATTTTTTTGCGCGCTCAATTGCCCCAGAGTATGGCGCAGCAAGCCTGCGATACGCCCCAGTTCATCGCGTCCATACACCGGGATAGAGGCATCCGTTCTGCCAAGACCAATTTGCACCACGGCCTGGTTGAGCGCAGTAAAACGCTTCACCAGACGCGAGCGAATGAAGTAGTGGTTAAGCCCCCAGGCGAGAAGTAGCGCCAGCAACGTCGCCAGCAGGATAAGCCCACCGCTGACGCGAACAATTTGTTCCAGCCGCTGGTTAAACGTCTGCATTTGCTGATGGCTACTCCCCAGTTGCGCTTCCAGCAGTGTTCGAAAGCGCCCAAGCGTGGCCTCTCTGGCATGGCTGGCATCAACCAGCGCTTTTTGCGCTGCGACATAATCGCGCATCGTATCGGGCATTTTATTTTTCATCATCCCGATTTCCAGCAGCTCATCGATAGTTTGTCGCAGTGTGATAGTGCTGGGCCAGTCATCGAGGGTACGAATATTTTCATCCGCCGTTTTCTTCAGATTTTCCAGGTAGCGGATGTGATTCTCCACCAGCATGCCATCGTCGCTACCCGATTTCAGTTCATTGAGCCTGTCGCGTAAATCATCAACGATCTGGTTTTCAATTCTTGCCAGGGTGTAGACCTGCTGCTGCTCGTTTTGCACCTCTCGGGCACGTTTGAGATACAGCGCCGCATCACCATTTTTGGCCTCGATTTGATCCAGCAACGTCCCCTGCTGCCATGTAAAATCCTGCACCAGTGAATTCAGCTCAGTAGTAAAATCATCATGTAGCCAATCAATGCGCGCGGAAAGTTCGCTCACTTTTTCGCGTACAAGGAACATGTTGTAGAGCACCCGGTCCAGTTCCGCCATCAGCGCCCGGCTGTCCTGCAAAATCACCGCCAGTTGCTGCTGCTCTGCTGATTGCAACCCCCTGCTCAGCACTTCGATTTTATCCAGATGCGAGATTATCTGATTGCGCAGTTGCAGCCTTACCGTCGTATTGGGAGCCAGCAGGAATTCATTTAGCTGGTCCACAACCAGGTTAAGATTTCCTTCAATCAAGAAAGCGGAATGCACGCGCGGGAAGTAATCATCAAGCGAATAGCGTATCTGCGAGCTCTGCTCATGCCAGGAGTACAAACTGACGCAGCTGACGCTCAACGTCAGTAATGCGCCCGTTAGAAAGGCTCCCCGCAGGCTGCTGCTGATGCTGAGTTGGCGAAGGCGTTGCAGTATCGATCCACCTTTCATTTTAATTCTTCCAGTTTTGATATCGCCTGACGCTGATTTTTAAGAAACCAGAGCTGCCACTCCATCATCTGCTGTTCGGCAACGCTTTTATTATCAAACTGCCCAAGCCAGGCTTCATCTTCACTACTTTTGGCATCTATCGGAACGCTGGTCAGTAAGGCTCTGATTTCGGGTAGCGGGCGTTTCAGGCGCGCTTCCGCACTGTATAGCGCCCGCCATGCATCCTTCAGTTGCGCAAGACGAAAACTGATGGAGGTATCAAACATCCGCTGCACTAACTGTTGCCGCTTAAGGATCAGCCGATAATTAAGCGGAGGCTGGTTCATTAAAATAGCCTGCTGAGCAGCGCGGGGATTATCAGATGCGAGCTGCGTTACCGGATATTTTCCCGTATTCGCATCAGCAAGGATCCGCTGTCCCTCCGGGCTTAACAAATAGCGGATAAAACGACGCGCTTCATTGGGGTGCTGGCTGTTCTTGAGAACAGCCACATAGGTTGGCGATACCGCCGAGCGTGGAAAATAGGTAAAAGCCAGGTGAGGATCGTTAAGCAACAGGTTGGCATAGTTATCAATGACCGGCCCCGCCACGCCCAGGCCACTCTTAATTTTGTCGGCTACGCCAAAACTGCGTGATGAAATCGTTACCAGATTTCCAGCACTCGCCAGCAGCGTCGCCCACCCCGCTTCCCACCCTTTTTGCTGTAGCAATGACTCAACCATCAGATGGTTGGTATCCGAACGCGATGGGCTACTCATCAACAGCGCGTTCTGATATTTGGGCAGCGTTAAGTCCCCCCAGTCGGCAGGAGGCGACAGATGTCGTGCCGCCAGCGCAGAACGATTAATCAACAGACCAAAACCAGATATCGCCACTGCCACGGAGGTCGAACGGATAGAGTCTGGCACCAGCCGCTGGCTTTCCGGCAACGCATTGTCGAAGGGCGCCAGCTTCTGATGTTCCTGCAGATGCTGCAACAGCATAGGGGATGAGGTCAAAATCAGATCAACATTTTCCGCATTCGCGGTATCCAGCAGTTGCTCCAACGAACTGCTGGTCCGGTTTAACGTGCGAATCATCACCGACCCCGGTTCAGTCTGCCAACGCTGAATAATCCAGGCCGTTGCCCCCGGTGAAAAGGTTGTCGCCATTACCAGCTCTTTACCCTGCGCCTGGCAACTCACCGACAACGACATAAAACAGAGCGAGATCGCCCAACAACGCCCCCGGCCCAAAAGTCTGTTTGTGATCCTGTTCATAAATACCAACATGTGCAAAAAATAATATTGAGACAAAACTTACCCGTTTATCACCGACTGGGGGAAGAATAAGGTTATTCGTAGAATAACCAAACGGAAAGTGACGACATCGGTGAAGAATACCCGAAAACGCAGTCTGAATTTGTTAATATCCGCACACGCTAATGATAAAAGCGTCCGTAAAAGAATAGAATTGAAAAGCCATTATTTAAAAAGAGTCAAAATCAGCCACGCAATCCACAAATTGTGTCAATAGTGACTCATTTCATCAACTTGAGTTTCTCTGCCGTCTATTTCACTCTTCACTACGAAAAATCCTGATATTCACATCAATATAAATTTAGGTGATGATATGTTATCCATATTTAAGGCAGGGCCTTCAGCAAATAAAGTCCCGGCGGAGAAAGTCCAGGAAACTTATGGCCGATACCGCATTCAGGCATTACTCAGTGTATTTCTTGGCTATCTCGCATACTATATTGTGCGCAATAACTTCACGCTCTCAACACCGTACCTGAAAGAACATCTGGATCTCAGTGCCACGCAAATTGGTCTACTCAGCAGTTGTATGCTTATTGCCTATGGGATCAGTAAAGGCATTATGAGTAGTCTGGCAGACAAGGCCAGCCCTAAGGTCTTTATGGCATGCGGCCTGGTTCTGTGCGCCATCGTAAACGTCGGTTTAGGATTCAGTACCGGATTCTGGATTTTTGCCGCTCTGGTCGTTTTCAATGGCTTGTTCCAGGGAATGGGCGTTGGTCCTTCATTTATTACCATTGCCAACTGGTTTCCGCGTAAAGAACGTGGACGCGTCGGCGCATTCTGGAATATTTCTCACAACGTTGGCGGTGGTATTGTCGCTCCGATTGTTGGTGCCGCCTTTGCCATTTTAGGGAGCGAGCACTGGCAAAGCGCCAGCTATATTGTCCCGGCCGGTGTTGCCGTACTGTTTGCTTTTATTGTGCTGATGCTGGGGAAAGGTTCACCGCGCCAGGAAGGCTTACCGGCTCTGGAACAAATGATGCCGGAAGAAAAAGTAGTATTAAATTCCCGACACGCTGTCCAGGCACCAGAAAATATGAGTGCCTTCCAGATTTTCTGCACCTATGTGCTGCGTAATAAGAATGCCTGGTATGTTTCACTGGTAGATGTCTTCGTCTATATGGTGCGTTTTGGCATGATTAGTTGGTTGCCTATTTATCTGTTAACCGAAAAACATTTCTCGAAAGAGCAAATGAGCATCGCTTTTCTGTTTTTTGAATGGGCGGCAATCCCTTCCACATTACTGGCGGGCTGGCTTACCGATAAACTGTTTAAAGGCCGTCGCATGCCGCTGGCCATGATTTGTATGGCGCTGATTTTCGTCTGTTTGATCGGCTACTGGAAAAGTGAATCCCTGCTGATGGTCACTATTTTTGCCGCCATTGTGGGTTGCCTGATCTATGTTCCACAGTTCCTCGCTTCTATTCAGACGATGGAAATCGTTCCCAGCTTCGCAGTAGGTTCTGCAGTAGGACTGCGCGGATTTATGAGCTACATTTTTGGCGCATCGCTGGGCACCAGTCTGTTTGGCGTAATGGTCGACAAAATGGGGTGGCACGGCGGCTTCTATCTGCTGATGGGGGGTATTGTTTGCTGCATCCTGTTCTGCTACCTCTCTCATCGCGGTGCGCTGGAACTTGAACAACAGCGAAAAAATGCTCAACAAGAAGAAGCATCACTCCAGTTGGCGGATGCCCGGTAATTCATTTCGGTCTCACAAAAAAGTGCCAGCGATGCTGGCACTTCAATAAACTCAGACAAATAATAAATAACTTAAGGTGATAATTTATTGCTAAACGTAACATTGCAAATTATTGCTTACCGTCTGCGACCATAAAGCGAATGATCAAACCACATGCCGGGGCAAGAAACAGGAATAATCCAGTTACCATTTCGTCACCATTGGTCAGCCGCATAGTAAAAACGTAAATTAATGCCGTAAGGATGGCCATGCCGAGAAAAGCGCTAATTGACGCCGCAGCGCCTATAACCTGCCAGATATAGCAACTGACGCACAGAATGCTCAGTATGAGAAAGATCCAGAAATAGAGCATAGCGATACCTCCTGTCTGCCGTAAACTTAACGTAAGTCCTTACACTCCCTTAACTTTATATTCTAAGACAATTCCTATCCGCATGCAATTTGAGCAACATTTTATTCACAAAGATCATTCGACCGCTTACTATTACACTGTTTCTCCGTCGTTTATTTAATCATCATAAAAACAACGAATTATATATAGGCGAAATTTTGCCCTTAATCGCCCTAAAAACATTTACGAATCTTGAGTAATTATTTCTGGCTGACATTAATTTTCGGGTGTACATTGTGCGTCCGATCATTCATGCCCCCTCGTGGTTTTGTCCTGACTCAGTTTTACACTCTTTACAGGAACCAATGTCGTTCATGGCGGCCTAAAGATCAGTGCAGAGTGTAAAGCGACAGGCAAAGAATCTTCGCGATACATCTATTTCGTATCAACAACAGGTGCTTATGTTCCCCCAAAGTAAATTTTCACGCGCGTTTTTGCATCCGCGCTACTGGCTCACATGGTTTGGTGTTGGTGTGCTCTGGTTACTGGTACAGCTTCCCTATCCCGTATTGTGTTTTCTTGGTACCCGTACAGGAACGCTGGCTCGTCCATTTTTAAAACGCCGTGAATCTATTGCACGTAAAAATCTCGAACTCTGTTTCCCAAATCTGTCGCAAGAAGAAAGAGACAAACTGGTCGATGAGAATTTCCGTTCGCTCGGCATGGGGCTGCTTGAAACAGGTATGGCCTGGTTCTGGCCGGACCTTCGGGTGCGTAAATGGTTTGATGTAGAAGGGCTGGACAACCTGAAGCGCGCTCAGATGCAAAACCGTGGCGTGATGGTCGTTGGCGTACACTTTATGTCGCTCGAGTTGGGTGGTCGCGTAATGGGGCTTTGCCAGCCAATGATGGCAACCTATCGCCCGCACAATAATAAGTTGATGGAGTGGATCCAAACCCGCGGTCGTATGCGCTCCAACAAGGCGATGATCGGCAGAAATAATCTGCGTGGTATTGTCGGCGCCCTGAAAAAAGGCGAGGCAGTGTGGTTTGCCCCCGATCAGGACTATGGTCGTAAAGGGAGTTCATTCGCCCCCTTCTTCGCAGTCAAAGACGTGGCGACCACCAACGGTACCTACGTACTGTCACGATTATCGGGCGCAGCAATGCTGACCGTAACCATGGTGAGAAAAGCAGATAACACCGGTTACCGCCTGTTCATCACCCCGGAAATGGAAGGTTACCCGGCAGATGAAAGCCAGGCTGCGGCGTATATGAATAAAATTATCGAAAAAGAGATCATGCGTGCACCCGAGCAGTATCTCTGGATCCACCGTCGCTTCAAAACTCGCCCGATGGGTGAAGCTTCGTTGTATATCTAAAAAGAAAGGCCGTAAGGCCTTTCTTTTTTTCTACGGTTGAATTACTTAACGCCCCATTTGCTGTGCAGTTCAGCCATTCGCTCGCTGTAGTTGCGGGCGATGCAGGCTGATTTATCCTGTTCCTTCCAACACTCGTTACGCCCTTTCACCCAACCGCGCTGCTCTGCTTTCAGCGTCGGGTTATTGCTCGATTTAACCAGCGCCTGCTTGTAGGCCCCGTTTAAGGCTAAATCCATTTCTGAGAGCGAAGGACTCTGACAGATAATCTCTTCGATACTGCCTTTTGCAACCGCAGCGCAGGAAAAAGAGGGTCCAGTGCTGGTCGATTTTTTGGCCCCAGAAAAGTCAATATTATCTTCAGGCAGGCATACCCCGTGCTTTCGATTCGGCCCACTCCAGGAAACGTCCGGATTTCCGTCATCTTTACGAGAAATAGAAACCGTATTGTTCCCGCTTTTAGCCTCCCAGTAATTTTCATTGAAGGCCTTCACCGTCGCCTTCGAGCCATCAATCCAAACATTGCCTTTACCATCACTATTCACCCCACCAATACTTGCGCAGCTGAAATTAAACGCCAACGGTGAGGCCGCCATCGACGTCAATGGCGTAAAAACGAGTGCTAACATCATTAATCTGGTCATTTTTAACCTTTTCATTATCTCATTCCGCGAAAAATTAACCGCATTAACATCATGGCGATATGAGAATTCTCCGAGTAACCATTCCGTCGCTCAATAGCAATTTATTACCGGCAGAAATTAAACTGTCGCCGAATCACGACAGTTGTAAGTTATTAAAATTAAATAAAAAAATGCCTCTTGTCTCTCCTCATTTTTAGGCGTACATTAGCGCCGTCTGGAGCATTAAAGCTCAGAATTCTGAGGTGATGCAGCCAAGCAAATGAGGGGTATTCACCCTTTCGTTCGCGAGTGCATCAGCTCTCTGTCAGGTAAGCATATGTTCATTTAGACGTACCCCAGGTACGCGGAGAGATGAAAAGTGAAATATTTCTTTATGGGCATTTCTTTTATGGTCATCGTTTGGGCCGGTACTTTCGCCCTGATGATCTAAATTAAAAGACGCAGCAAAAAAACAGGAGCCATCAGGCTCCTGTTTTGCATTTTGGGGAATCATTCTGTCAGTCGGTACTTTCAGAAGCCGATTTTGCACTGGTCGGTAACAGGCCATCTGCGCGAAACATCGCCTTGATGCCGCGAATAGCCTGACGGGTACGGTCACGGTTTTCAATCAACGCAAATCGCACATGCGTATCACCATAATCACCAAACCCAATCCCTGGCGAAACGCATACCTTCGCTTCGTTCAGCAGCTTCTTGGCAAACTCAAGTGACCCCATCCCGGCGTATTGCTCTGGAATTTTCGCCCAAACGTACATTGAGGCCTTTGGCATCTCGACCATCCAGCCTGCTTCATGCAGTCCTTTGACCAGCACATCACGACGACGTTTATATTGCTCAGCGATATCCCGCACACATTGCTGATCGCCTTCCAGCGCGGCAATTGCCGCAACCTGCAGTGGCGTAAAGGTCCCGTAATCGTGATAGCTCTTGATTCGCGCCAGCGCGTTCACCAGCGTTTTGTTGCCCACCATAAACCCGATACGCCATCCCGCCATGTTGTAGCTTTTCGACAGGGTGAAAAATTCAACAGCGACGTCGCGAGCGCCGGGTACCTGCATAATCGATGGTGCCTTCCAGCCGTCATAAACAATATCAGCGTAGGCCAGGTCGTGAACCACCAGCACGTCATAGCGTTTAGCCAGGGCCACCACTTTCTCAAAGAATTCCAGCTCGACGCACTGCGCGGTCGGGTTGGATGGGAAACCTAAGATCATCATCTTCGGCTTCGGGTAACTTTCGCGTATTGCGCGTTCCAGCTCATTAAAGAAGTCGACACCCTCAACCAGCGGCACTGAACGCACCTGCGCGCCGGCAATCACCGCGCCATAGATATGGATGGGATAACTTGGGTTGGGCACGAGGACCGTATCACCGTGATCGAGCGTAGCCAGCATCAGGTGCGCCAGCCCCTCTTTGGAACCGATGGTCACAATGGCTTCGGATTCAGGATCGATCTCAACGTCATAGCGTTCCTGGTACCAGCGGGAAATCGCCCGACGCAAACGCGGAATGCCGCGTGAGGTGGAATAACCGTGAGTATCCGGGCGCTGCGCCACGGTACACAGTTTTTCAACAATGTGAGGAGGCGTGGCCCCATCCGGGTTCCCCATACTGAAATCGATAATATCTTCGCCGCGCCGACGCGCAGCCATCTTCAGTTCAGCGGTGATGTTAAAAACGTACGGGGGAAGGCGATCAATACGCGTAAAGCGACGTTCAGGGCGGGAGTCAGCCATAATATCCTCAGATTAACGTTAGCGCCCGGACCGTCCGAGCGACGCTGCCACGATGGTGGCACGTTTAGAAAATAGCCTGAATAATTTCCTTCTGTCGAGAGGCAAAACAAAATATTTTTTCCTGACGAAAAAGAGGAACAGCTGAGTAAAATGAGGAAATATTCATTTTCACAACTCGCTTAAAATTACCATCATTTAACATTTTGTTGTTAAATACATTACCTTGAACGCAGCACTCACAGGACAGGCATTGTAAATACAACAATCATGCAACAATCCCCTTTTAATGTTATGGTTTTTCCCCATTAGCTCTGAACTGCGGGGGTGCTGGTCATCCTGCCTCAGGTTACCTATCATAGTGGTTTAACCCTTGCGCAAGAGTCACCCGTGCACGAAATATTCAATATGCTGCTGGCGGTATTTGACCGGGCAGCACTGATGCTGTTCTGTCTGTTTTTCCTGATTCGTATCCGCCTGTTTCGCGAACTGTTGCACAAGTCAGCCCACTCCCCAAAAGAGCTGCTCGCCGTTACCGCGATTTTCTCCATGTTTGCCCTGTTCAGTACCTGGTCAGGCGTACCGGTAGAAGGTTCTCTGGTCAATGTGCGTATTATCGCGGTCATGTCAGGAGGGATCCTGTTCGGTCCATGGGTTGGCATTATTACAGGGCTGATCGCAGGCACCCACCGTTACCTGATCGATATTGGCGGCGTAACTGCCCTACCCTGCTTTATTACCAGCATTCTGGCTGGCTGCATTGCCGGGTGGATCAACCGAAAGATCCCCAAAGCACAGCACTGGCGCGCGGGTATTTTAGGCGGAATGCTGTGCGAATCACTGACCATGATCCTCGTCGTCGCCTGGGCACCCACCACCGAACTGGGGCTGGATATTGTCTCAAAAATCGGTATCCCGATGATCCTCGGCAGCGTCTGTATTGGTTTTATCGTGATGCTGGTACAAAGCGTTGAAGGTGAGAAAGAAGCCAGCGCTGCAAAACAGGCCAAGCTGGCGCTGGATATCGCCAACAAAACGCTACCGCTCTTTCGTCAGGTCAACAGCGAGTCGTTACGTCAGGTGTGCGAAATTATTCGCCACGATATCCACGCTGACGCGGTTGCCATCACCAATACTCAGCACGTTCTGGCCTATGTTGGCGTTGGAGAGATCAACTACCGCGATAACGATGACTTCGTCAGCCCCACCACGCAGGAAGCCATAAATCACGGTAAAATTATCATAAAAAACAATGATGAAGCGCATCGCACCCCGGAAATTCACTCCATGCTGGTGATCCCGCTTTGGGAGAAAGGCGTCGTGACCGGCACGCTGAAGATCTACTACTGTCACGCTCATCAAATCACTTCCTCGTTACAGGAAATGGCGATCGGTCTGTCGCAAATCATCTCCACCCAGCTTGAAGTCTCCCGCGCAGAGCAACTACGAGAAATGGCAAATAAGGCAGAGCTACGCGCGCTGCAAAGCAAAATAAATCCCCATTTTCTGTTTAATGCCCTGAACGCGATTTCATCGTCGGTGCGGCTTAACCCGGACACCGCACGTCAGCTCATTTTTAATTTGTCGCGCTATCTTCGCTATAATATTGAATTAAAAGACGATGAGCAGATCGACATCAAGAAAGAGCTGTATCAAATCAAGGATTACATCACCATCGAACAGGCCCGCTTTGGCGACAAGCTGACCGTTATTTATGATATCGATGAAGAGGTAAGCTGTTTTATTCCCAGCCTGCTGATTCAGCCGTTGGTCGAGAACGCTATCGTCCATGGGATCCAGCCCTGCAAAGGGAAAGGTGTGGTCACCATCAGCGTTGCGGAGTGCGGCAACCGGGTACGGATTGCCGTACGAGATACGGGTCATGGTATCGACCCAAAAGTGATTGAACGGGTCGAGTCCAATGAAATGCCGGGCAATAAAATTGGTCTGTTGAATGTGCACCATCGCGTTAAGCTGCTCTACGGTGAGGGATTACATATCCGCCGTCTGGAGCCAGGCACAGAGATTGCCTTTTATGTACCTAATGTGCACTCGCCCGCAGCCGCGCCAACTACATTATTGCTTTAACCAGGAGTGAAGTCGTGAAAGTCATCATTGTTGAAGATGAATTCCTGGCCCAACAGGAACTGAGCTGGCTGATAAAAGAGCACAGCCAGATGGAGATTGTCGGCACGTTTGACGATGGTCTGGACGTGCTGAAATATCTCCAGCACAACCGCGTTGACGCCATTTTTCTGGATATTAATATTCCCTCGCTGGACGGCGTTTTGCTGGCACAAAATATCAGCCAGTTCGCACATAAACCCTTTATTGTGTTTATTACCGCATGGAAAGAGCACGCCGTTGAAGCCTTCGAACTGGAAGCTTTTGACTACATTCTGAAGCCATACCAGGAATCACGCATTGTCAGCATGCTGCAAAAGCTGGAAGCCGCCTGGCAGCAACAGCAAACGGGAACGTCCCCTGTAAGTCCGGTAGCCCGCGAAAACGATACGATCAACCTGATCAAAGATGAGCGGATCATCGTGACCCCAATCAACGACATCTACTACGCTGAAGCGCATGAAAAGATGACGTTCGTCTATACGCGACGAGAATCATACGTCATGCCGATGAACATCAGCGAATTTTGCAGCAAACTGCCGGCTTCGCATTTCTTCCGCTGCCACCGCTCGTTCTGCGTAAATCTGAATAAAATCCGTGAGATCGAACCCTGGTTTAACAACACTTATATTCTGCGTTTAAAGGATCTGGAATTTGAAATCCCGGTTAGTCGGAGTAAAGTGAAAGAGTTCAGACAGTTAATGCATTTATAGTGCTGAAAAAGCGTGACGAATGGAGAGTGCAGCGCACGCTTTCAGTCGATTCCGCGACGAACGGGATAGCTGAACTAAGTTTGTAGTATATTGGTCGTCACTCTATTTTTTACAGGTGATGTCATGGCGAAGCTGAGCGAAAAATATCAACGTACATATCTACGCGAATACGCAAAAGAAGCGGAAAAAAATGCCCTGATATGGATAAGTACGGACGATTATTTAGCTGAGTGCCTGGATATTCATGAACAATGCCATCTGGATTATTCACTGCAACAACAGCTGAGTTCATGGCTTTTTATTCTGCGCATGAAGCGCAGCCCGGAGTTATTAGGATATAAAACCGCGATACAGTCAAATAATATGGAATCTCTGCACTTATCCCTGCGACAGTCTGCGATGATTAAACATGTGACGCAGGGTGTGGATTCAGGCTGCGATCACAGTATTAATGTATGGACGACACTGGAGATTCTTGCCGCGGGTTTATTTGACCGAGTACCGCTCTTATTGCCTGAAAAATTGGGTATGAGTGATAACGGTCACCCTGTTAACCTGCCATGACGAATATAATAATGGCGGTGTGGTACAAACGTGCAGACTTTGCAGTGGATGCCAGAAAAAGAGCGCAAAAGGTACTGACCTCGAAGCAAACAGCAAGCGATATGTTCATCCTCAGGTATCTGATGGCGCTCCTGGATGAGGATGTGACAGAAGCAGGCACACTACTCGATTTATATTGTAAAAGCGTGTCTGCATTGAGAGAACCAGGGCTCAGTAAGCTCCTTAAAATGTTCTGGCCATACGCGCACGGGTTATACAACCTGGCTTATATTGTATTGGGTAAAGATAAAGCCAGCGCGATGCCAAAACCAACCGCAGAGTGTTTCATGGACGATCTGGCGGAATGGCAAAATGAACATAACTATCACCATGGCCCGCTATATATTGAATACCCTAAACCAATTGACCTTATTAACATCCTGATCTCATGCACGCCGCCAGAATGTTGTTTGCATCAACCCTATCTGGATACCGATAAAAAATATAAAAACACAAGATACCTGCATGCCGATTTATTTGAACAACAGATGATCAAGATAATTTTAGAAAATATGAACAGCCAGAACGACAAAGCCGGATAAGCGCTGAGCGCCATCCGGCCCTGACCTTACAAAATATGGCCTAACGTCTGGCGCAAATGCGCACCGGATCCAAGCAGGCCCGGGTTATCGTGCACAATCAGATACACCGGAATATCCTGCACGTAGGCTTTAAAACGGCCTTTATCTTCAAAACCACCGCGAAAGCCCGATGCTTTAAAGAAGTCAAGGAAGCGTGGCACGATCCCCCCGGCGATGTACACGCCGCCAAATGTGCCCAGCGTTAACGCCAGATCGCCACCAAAACGTCCCATGATGACGCAGAACAGCGACAGCGCACGACGACAGTCAATGCAGGAATCTTCCAGCGCCCGTGCGGTGATATCCTTCGGCTGCAGATTTTCCGGCAGGCGTCCGTCAGATTTGACGATCGCGCGATACAGATTCACCAGTCCCGGACCAGACAGCACGCGTTCTGCGGACACGTGACCTATTTCCGCGCGCAGAACCTCAAGGATAATTCCCTCTTCCTCGCTGTTAGGCGCAAAATCCACGTGGCCGCCTTCACCAGGGAGACTTACCCAGCGTTTATCCACGTGGACCAGATGCGCCACGCCAAGCCCGGTTCCTGCGCCATAAACCGCAATAGGTTTGCCTTCCACAGGTTCCGCACCACCAAACTGAATTAAATGCTCTTTTTTCAGCATCGGGATCGCCATCGACACAGCGGTGAAATCATTGATGATTTCCAGATGGCTGAAGCCCAGGTTTTTTTTCATCTCAGCAATAGAGAACGCCCAGGTATGGTTGGTCATTGCCACCCAGTCGCCGGTGATCGGACAGGCAATGGCAATACAACCATCTTCAACGCTAACGCTATGCTCATCCAGGTACACGCGCACCACCGCCTCCAGACTTGGATAATCCAACCCGGAATAGGTTTTTGCCTGCGAAATCTCGCCGCTGGCAATATCGCACAGAGCAAGACGCGCGTTGGTGCCGCCAACATCCCCTACTAAAGCATATTTTGTCATTCTTCCACTGCTCCGCTAAAGTCAGAATAAATCTTTGCCACACTGTAAATTCATGGGGACATAACAACAACGGTCTGAAGGCTGATGCCCGTGGAAAATCGATCCAGATCACACAATTACTTTATCGTTTCAGCACCATTTGCAGCGATGTCGTCAGGCAGGCTGTGCAAACTATGTCTATGACTCTGTTTTAAGGAATAGAAAATGCTCCATCCGCGAGCCAGAACGATGCTCTTGCTATCAACTCCAGCGCTAATCATTGGCATAGCGTCCAGCCTGGTGTTGATCGTTGTGATGAAAGTGGCTTCCGTTTTACAGCAGTTTTTGTGGGAACGTCTGCCTGTTAGCATCGGTATAGCCCAGGACTCTCCGGTCTGGATTATCGGTATGCTGACGCTCACGGGGATCATGGTCGGGTTAGTTATCCGCTACAGTCATGGCCACGCAGGTCCGGATCCGGCCTGTGAACCGTTAATTGGCATGCCGGTGCCAACATCAGCAATACCGGGCCTGCTGGCAGCGCTAATCCTTGGCCTCGCGGGTGGCGTCAGTCTGGGTCCGGAACACCCGATCATGACCGTAAATATCGCTCTGGCAGTAGCACTTGGTAGCCGCATGTTTCCCCGTATAGCGAAACTGGACTGGACCATTCTCGCCTCTGCCGGCACCATCGGCGCACTATTTGGTACCCCCGTTGCCGCCGCGTTGATATTTTCGCAAACGCTGAATAGCTCAAACGATGTGCCCTTGTGGGATCGCCTGTTTGCGCCGTTAATGGCCGCCGCCGCGGGTTCGCTAACCACCAGCCTGTTTTTTCACCCCCATTTTTCACTGCCCATCGCGCACTACACGCAGATGCACTTGACGGATATCCTCAGCGGCGCGGTTGTTGCTGCCATCGCCATTGCCGCTGGAATGGTGGCCGTCTGGTGTCTGCCGCATTTGCACCATTTAATGCATCGATTAAAACACCCGGTGCTGATCCTCGGGACAGGCGGTTTTATCCTTGGCATTTTGGGTGTTATCGGCGGGCCGCTTACCTTGTTTAAGGGACTAGACGAAATGCAGCAAATGGCGTTTAGCCAAACGCTGGGGACATCAGATTATTTCATGCTCGCCGTCATTAAGCTGGCGGCATTAGTGGTTGCAGCGGCGAGTGGTTTTCGCGGCGGACGAATCTTCCCGGCGGTATTCGTTGGCGTCGCGCTTGGCCTGATGCTGCACGCCCATGTTGAAGCGGTGCCGGCTGCCATCACGGTTTCTTGCTCTATTCTCGGGCTGGTGCTGGTCGTCACCCGCGACGCCTGGCTGAGCCTGTTTATGGCAGCAGTGGTGGTGCCAGATTCCACCCTGCTGCCGCTGCTGTGCATCGTCATGCTGCCCGCCTGGCTGCTGCTGGCGGGCAAACCGATGATGGTCGCTGAGCGCCCCGATAAATAGCTATCCGCCGTTGCGAGATTCCAGCGCACGGGTCACCGTGCGCAATAATTCAGGAAGATCGGCTTTCGGTAGCACCACCTCAATTAACGACAGTCGTTGCGGTTGGGACAGCCGGGCCAGCACTTCTTCCAGCTGTACCACCTGCTTCACCCGCCAGCATTCGGCCTGACATTCACGACTAAACGCCTGCGGCATCAACGTCCAGCTCCAGGCGGCAATGTCGTTATAGCGCTGATTTGCCCCGTGTATGGCCCGCTCAACGGTATAACCATCATTGTTGAGCAGTAAAATAACCGGCGATTGCCCATCTCTGAGCATGGAGCCCAGCTCCTGAATGGTGAGCTGCGCCGCGCCATCACCAATAATCAGGATCACCCGACGGTCCGGACAGGCCGTTTGCGCACCGAATGCCGCCGGGAGCGCGTAGCCGATAGATCCCCACAACGGTTGAACCAGGACTTCCGCCCCGCAAGGTAATGAGAGCGCAGCCGCGCCAAAGGCGGCGGTTCCCTGATCGACGAGGATAATGTCATCAGGCTTCAGAAACTGCTGCACCGTGTGCCAGAAGTTTTCCTGCGTCAGTGGGCCCTTCTCAACCTGAACACGCCCAAGTGGCGGACGTTCTGGTGGCAGAGAAAACGACATTTCCAGGCACAGCTCACGTAATGTGGTGACCGCCTGCTCCATCGGGATGTTAAACCAGTGGGATCCAATTCGTGACGCATGGGGCTGAACGTCAATGGTGCGATCCTGCGGTAGCTGTTGTGTAAACCCAGCTGTCAGGGTGTCGACAAATTGCGTACCGACACACATTATCGTATCGGCATCTTCTATCGCCTGACGTACATAATCGCTGCTGGCTCCCGCGCTGTATGTGCCAACAAACGCCGGGTGACGCTCATCAAACAGTCCTTTGCCCATCAACAACGTGGCATGAGCCATCGGCGTTTCCGCCATCCAGCGCTGTAAAACCGGCTGCAGGCCAAAACGCAGCGCGAGGAAGTCGGCCAGCAACGCTACGCGTGGGCTGTCCAGCAATCGTTCACGGGCATGGTAGCGAAACGCCTCTATCACGCTGCTTTCCGGCTCGCTCAGAGGAACAATCATAATATCATTCGGTGGCGTAGCAGGCTGTTTAGCCACATCAGCAGGCAGCATCAGATAGCCCGGCCTGCGCTCGCTGAGCATCATTCGCAACACACGGTCAATTTCATAGCAGGCATTTTGTTCATCCAGTATCGCGCTGGCCGTCGTTACTGCCTGCTGCATGCGATAAAAATGCTGAAAGTCACCGTCACCCAAAGTGTGATGCATCAACTCTCTACGACGCTGCGCGCCGCGACAGGGTGCGCCGACAATATGCAAAACAGGAACATATTCCGCGAAGCTACCCGCGATACCGTTAATTGCACTTAACTCACCCACGCCAAACGTGGTGAGCAGCGCCCCTACCCCGGATACCCGAGCATAGCCATCTGCCGCATAAGCCGCATTCAATTCATTCGCACACCCGACCCAACATACGTTGGGATGTTCAATCACGTGGTCAAGAAACTGCAAATTATAATCGCCCGGCACACCAAAGAGATGGCCGATGCCACAGCCTGCCAGCCTGTCCAGCAGATAATCAGCAACGGAATACGGGGTTTGCATGACAGCTATCCTTCTGACGGTAACCTCATGTTGAGTATCGAAGAACTGTGATGACTGTCCAGGAAAGTCGCTGTGAAGGGGTGGAAAGCAGGATTTACAGTTTTGGTGGTTAAAATTCATTGAAGAATCGGCGGTGTAACCGTATACACTGGAAGACACACGCATTGTGGAGGGGGGGTGACATGGTTTATCACGCAGATGAAAATCGTTATCAGACAATGGAGTACCGCCGCTGCGGTCAAAGCGGCCTTAAGCTCCCGATTGTCTCACTGGGTTTGTGGCACAATTTTGGTGATACCACGCAGGTCGAGAACAGTCGCGCATTGTTACAGCGCGCATTCGATCTGGGGATTAACCATTTTGATCTGGCAAATAACTATGGTCCACCGCCGGGTTCGGCAGAACGGAATTTTGGTCGGATCCTGCAGGAAGATTTTTTACCGTGGCGAGATGAGCTTATTATCTCCACTAAAGCGGGCTACACCATGTGGGAAGGTCCCTACGGTGACTGGGGTTCACGCAAATATCTGATTGCCAGTCTCGATCAAAGCCTGAAGCGTCTGGGGCTGGAGTATGTCGATATCTTCTACCACCATCGCCCCGACCCTGAAACGCCGCTCGAAGAAACCATGCGCGCGCTGGATCACATCGTCCGTCAGGGCAAAGCGCTGTATGTAGGGTTGTCTAACTATCCCGCGGATCTTGCCAGGCAGGCGATTGAAATACTCGACGATTTAGGTACGCCATGCCTTATTCACCAGCCCAAATATTCCATGTTTGAACGTTGGGTCGAAGGTGGCTTGCTGTCGCTATTACAGGAAAAAGGTGTCGGCAGTATCGCCTTCTCACCGCTGGCTGGCGGACAGTTAACCGACCGCTATCTGAACGGCATTCCTGCGGATTCTCGTGCGGCAAGCACCAGTCGCTTTCTGAATCCGGACCAGATCACTCCACAAAAACTGGAAAAAGTGCGGGCGCTGAATGTGCTGGCAGAACGACGCGGGCAAAAGCTTTCCCAGATGGCGCTGGCATGGGTGTTACGGGATGACAAAGTCACGTCAGTGCTGATTGGCGCGAGTAAAACGGCGCAGATTGAAGACGCTGTCGGCATGCTGGCAAACCGTCACTTTACGTCTGAAGAGTGCGCGGAGATTGATGCTATCCTGAGTTGATTGAAATAAAGACACATTTATTAACAAAAAGTGCTCTCACTTGCGATTTAAGAGTTAAGGCGATGAAACGGGGCTTTACTGCCCCGTAATATTACGTTAACAGGCCGGCTACGGCTCGATCGTGAAGGAGAGAAAACATGTTCAGGTCACTGATTCTGGCGGCAGTCTTATTGGCTTTTACACCGCTGGCCGCGAACGCTGGCGAAATCACCCTGCTGCCATCAATAAAATTACAAATTGGCGATCGCGATAACTACGGTAACTACTGGGATGGCGGCCGCTGGCGCGACCGGGATTACTGGCACCATAACTATGAGTGGCGAAAAAATCGCTGGTGGCGTCATGACAACGGCTACCATCGTGGCTGGGACAAACGCAAAGCTTATGAGCGCGGTTATCGTGAAGGCTGGAACGATCGTGACGACCATCGCGGTCGCGGGCGTGGCCACAAACATCATCATTAATGTAACAAAAGGGCCAACAGGCCCTTTTGTTTTTACAAACCGAGTGCGGTTCCTACCAACAGCCAGATATTGAGCGCCACCACCAGCACAACAATCACCCAGCCTACCTGTTTTACCCATCGGGTATTCACCAAATCGCCCATCAGCTGACTGTTGCTGGTGAAGATCAACAGCGGCACCAGCGCCAGTGCAATACCAAAACTGAGCAACACCTGGCTCAACACCAGAATACGCGTCGGATCCAGTCCCATCAAAATCACAATAAATGATGGCATCATGGTGACGGTACGGCGTACCCATAGCGGAATGTGAAAGCGGATAAACCCTTGCATCACCACCTGCCCGGCCAACGTACCGACCACGGTAGAAGAAAGTCCCGCAGCCACCAGGCTTAAACCGAATACCGTCGCCGCAGCGTGACTCAACAGCGGTTCAAGTGTCAGATATGCTTGATCGAGATCGGCAATACCGGTATGCCCACTAAAATGAAATGCAGCGGCAGCCGTCGCCATCATCGCCAGATTGACAAATCCAGCAATCGTCATGGCGATTGCCACATCCCATTTCGTGGCAGCATAGCGCTGTTGACGTGTTCCGCCGTGCAGATGCTGAGTTAAGGAAGAGTGCAGATAAATGACGTGTGGCATGATAGTAGCGCCGAGCACGCCAGCCGCCAGGAACACCGCTTCGGAATTAGGCAGGCTCGGGATAACCATTCCCTTGCTAAGTTGCGCGAAGTTCGGCTGGGAAAAGATCAGTTCCACAATGTAAGCCGCAGCCACAAACAGCAGCAAGCCGCCAATCACTTTTTCCAGCGGTTTTTGCCCACGACGCTGCAACATCAGAATCAAAAAAGTCGCGATACCGGTGAGCACGGCCCCCTGCAATAACGACACGCCGAGGATCAATTTGAAACCAATCGCGGCACCAATGAATTCAGCAAGGTCTGTCGCCATGGCGATAATTTCGGCCTGCACCCAGTAGAACCACACCACCGGACGAGGATAGTGATCGCGAATTTGCTCCGCCAGGTTTTTACCCGTGGCAATACCCAGCTTTGCCGACAGCACCTGGATCAGCATCGCCATCAGGTTTGCCCAGACCACCACCCACAACAGTTTATAGCCAAAGCTGGCCCCTGCCTGGATGTTGGTGGCGAAGTTTCCCGGATCGATGTAGCCGATCGCCGCGATGAACGCAGGTCCCATTAATGCGAGCTTCAACTTGCGCGCTGCCCGTCCACTGCTACTCTCAACGCGATCGTTAGTCATTTTAGTGCCTCAGAAACATAGCCTTTGCTATGTTTCAAGCTACGCCTATTGAGAATGATTATCAAATTCATTTTGATGGATGAAGTTGATTTCTCTGATAGCGTTTGTCTATGGATCGATAAGGATTCTGGAAATACTGGTGAGATGTTTAATTATTGTTATGAGATTAGCACAATGACATAACTTTTCACTTCCATACTAAACATAACAGAAGTGTATCACCGATCACTAATTTTGAATCTCGTCACAGGTCCTTATTATAGTGTGTGTTTGATCTCGTTTTCTTTATGGTTGTTACATAGAATGTGCACGAAAACTAAACCTGCCTCATATTTGGAGCAAATATGGACCGCGTTCTTCATTTCGTCCTGGCCCTTGCCGTGGTTGCGGTACTCGCACTGCTGGTAAGCAGTGACCGTAAAAAAATCCGCATTCGTTATGTTATTCAATTGCTTGTTATTGAAGTGTTACTGGCATGGTTCTTCCTGAACTCTGATGTCGGTCTGGGCTTCGTGAGAGGCTTCTCCGAGATGTTTGAAAAACTCCTCGGATTCGCTAATGAAGGGACAAACTTTGTCTTCGGCAGCATGAACGACAAAGGACTGGCATTCTTCTTCCTGAAAGTGCTGTGCCCAATCGTCTTCATTTCCGCTCTTATCGGTATTTTGCAGCATATCCGCGTTCTGCCGGTTATCATCCGCGCGATTGGTTTCCTGTTATCCAAAGTGAACGGTATGGGCAAGCTGGAATCCTTCAACGCCGTCAGCTCCCTGATCCTGGGTCAGTCCGAGAACTTTATCGCCTATAAAGATATTCTCGGCAAAATGTCTCGCAACCGTATGTACACCATGGCTGCAACGGCGATGTCGACCGTTTCCATGTCTATCGTCGGCGCGTACATGACCATGCTGGAGCCGAAGTACGTGGTTGCGGCGCTGGTTCTGAACATGTTCAGCACCTTTATCGTGCTGTCGCTGATCAACCCGTACACCGTTGATGCCAGCGAAGAAAACATCCAGATGTCTAACCTGCACGAAGGCCAGAGCTTCTTCGAAATGCTGGGTGAATACATCCTGGCAGGTTTCAAAGTGGCAATTATCGTTGCAGCTATGCTGATTGGTTTCATCGCGCTGATCGCAGCCCTGAACGCCCTGTTCGCCACCGTGACCGGCTGGTTTGGCTACAGCATCTCCTTCCAGGGCATCCTGGGCTACATCTTCTACCCGGTTGCATGGGTAATGGGTGTGCCGTCCAGCGAAGCGCTGCAGGTGGGCAGTATCATGGCAACCAAACTGGTTTCCAACGAATTCGTTGCGATGATGGATCTGCAGAAAATTGCCGCCACGCTCTCTCCGCGTGCAGAAGGTATCCTGTCCGTGTTCCTGGTCTCCTTCGCTAACTTCTCTTCCATCGGTATTATCGCCGGTGCGATTAAAGGTCTGAACGAAGAGCAAGGTAACGTGGTTTCCCGCTTCGGTCTGAAGCTGGTGTACGGCTCTACGCTGGTGAGTGTACTGTCTGCATCTATCGCCGCACTGGTGCTGTAAGCGTAAGACAACGTCGTATTGATAAGACCGGGGAGATTCTTCTCCCCGGTTTTTTTATGCCTGCTATCCAGCAAACCGAAGAGATACAGGATAAGAACAGGTAGGAAACAGAAACAAAAAACCCCCGCTTTTCAGCGAGGGTTTAAATTTTGGTGGAGCTAAGCGGGATCGAACCGCTGACCTCTTGCATGCCATGCAAGCGCTCTCCCAGCTGAGCTATAGCCCCACGATGCTATTACGTACGTACCAAATTTATTGGGATTAAATTTGGTGGAGCTAAGCGGGATCGAACCGCTGACCTCTTGCATGCCATGCAAGCGCTCTCCCAGCTGAGCTATAGCCCCATTACGTAAAGCTTGTCGAGTTGACGGGCGGCATCATATGAATTCCCTTCGCGTGTGTCAACGGCAAAATTAACTCATAGAATTCAATCGCTGAAAAAGCAGTCAAATGAAGAACATTGCGTAACAACTCGCATTCAGTAGTTAAACGCGTCACGGTTTCTACTAAAATGGTGCTATAAAATGAGCCACTAATTAACCCCACGACTATTCAGGGAATCGTTATGTTCAAGGAACGGATGACGCCAGAAGAACTTGCTAATCTGACCGGATACAGCCGACAGACCATCAATAAATGGGTGCGCAAGGAGGGTTGGGCTACATCACCAAAACCAGGCGTACAGGGCGGTAAAGCGCGTCTGGTTCACGTCACCGAACAAGTTCGTGAATACATTCGCAGTGCTGAGCGTTCAGCCGAAGGTTTATCAGATAATTTATCGTTATCCGGCGATACCTCTATCGAAGCTCTACTGATTAGGCTCGCCAAAGAGATGACTCCGTCAGAACAAAAAATGTTTACGTCACTGATCCTGCGTGAAGGCATTACGGGTTTGTTACAACGCTTAGGGATCCGCGACAACAAATAATATGAAAAAATTACGCAGCAAAATGACGACCGAAGAACTGGCGGAATGTCTCGGGGTTGCCAAACAAACCGTCAATCGTTGGATCAGAGAACAAAACTGGACCACCGAAAAGTTTCCCGGCGTTAAAGGGGGTCGTGCAAGGCTGATCCATATCGACTCCAGCGTCCGTACGTTTCTGCTCAATATTCCGGCTTTTCGCAAAGTCCCTGAAATTTATCAGGCTGAGGAACCGCTGGCAGAATATACCCACGTGGTGCGTAGCCACGCCTGTCGCCAGATAATCAGCGCACTGGACAACATGTCCCCAACGGAACAAGAAAAGCTGGCTATGTATATTTCGCGCGAAGGTATTCGCACTTTCCTTACCCGTCTGGGTATTGATGAGTCTGAATAACAGGCAAAAAAAACGGCAGGATGCGCTCCTGCCGTTGTTTCATCGCTCAACCGATCTTACTGCTGGCTTTCACGCTCAGCAATAAACGCCAGCGCTTTATTAATACGCTCAATGCTGCGTGATTTACCAATCGCATGCACCGTGACGTCTAACGCCGGAGACTGACCCGCGCCGGTTACGGCTACGCGCAGCGGCATCCCAACTTTACCCATACCCACTTCCAGCTCATCAGCGGTTGCCTGAATCGCGTGGTGCACGTTTTCTGCCGTCCACTCGCTGATAGCAGCCAGCTTATCGCGAACCACTTCCAGCGGCTGACGCGCTACCGGACGCAGGTGTTTCTTAGCTGCATCCGCGTCGAACTCAGCAAAGTCTTCGTAGAAGTAGCGGCAGCTCTGCGCCATCTCTTTCAGCGTTTTGCAGCGCTCACCCAGCAGTTTAACCAGCTCAGACAGCTGCGGACCGACGCGAGTATCGATATTTTCCTGCTCAATGTGCCATTGCAGATGCGTTGCCACATATTCTGGTGCCAGCGAATTAATGTAGTGATGGTTCAGCCACTGCAGTTTTTCGGTGTTGAACGCACTGGCAGACTTGCTCACCGCACTAAGGGAGAACAGTTTGATCATCTCTTCACGGGTGAAGATTTCCTGATCGCCGCTGGACCAGCCCAGACGCACCAGATAGTTCAGCAGCGCTTCCGGCAGGTAACCGTCGTCGCGATACTGCATAACGCTGACCGCACCGTGACGTTTAGAGAGTTTTTTACCGTCGTCGCCGTTGATCATCGACACGTGTGCATAAACCGGCACCGGCGCATTCAGCGCTTTCAGGATGTTGATCTGACGCGGAGTGTTGTTGATATGGTCTTCACCACGAATAACGTGAGTGATTTCCATATCCCAGTCGTCGACAACAACACAGAAGTTGTAGGTCGGGGAACCGTCAGTACGGCGGATGATCAGATCGTCCAGCTCCTGGTTGCTGAATTCGATCGGCCCACGGATCTGGTCGTCAAAAATAACGGATCCATCCTGCGGGTTGGCAAAACGCACCACGCATGGTTCATCAGCAGCATGATGCTCATGGCCGTGGCGGCAGCGACCGTCGTAACGTGGCTTCTCACCGTTTGCCATCTGCTCTTCGCGCAGTGCGTCCAGACGCTCTTTGGAGCAATAGCATTTATACGCGGTACCGGCTTCCAGCATCTCATCAATCACGGCGTTGTAGCGATCAAAACGTTTGGTCTGGAAGTACGGGCCTTCATCCCATTCCAGATTCAGCCAATTCATGCCATCCATAATGGCTTCAATAGCTTCCGGAGTGGAGCGTTCGAGATCGGTGTCTTCAATACGCAGCACAAACTCACCGTCATGGTTACGTGCAAAAAGCCAGGAATATAGAGCAGTACGCGCACCACCGACATGCAGGTAACCTGTCGGGCTTGGCGCGAAGCGAGTTTTGATTTTCATGAAATGGCCTTACGTTTATAAAGATGCCGACAACCGGCAAATCCTGGGAAGATTATCAGGCTCGTATTCTATCACTGTGGTCTGATTCCTCAATGTTGTTCAGGTTGGAACATCACGCTTTGCCATTTTCGTATACAAATCATGCTGCATGGATTGATTTGCGATCGTTTTGTTTAAATTTACGACGAACGAACAAATTCTTTAGAAAATGCGTTGACTCATTTTCAACTCTCCCTATAATGCGACTCCACACAGCGGGGGTGATTAGCTCAGCTGGGAGAGCACCTCCCTTACAAGGAGGGGGTCGGCGGTTCGAACCCGTCATCACCCACCAACTACTTTATGTAGTCTCCGCCGTGTAGAGTAAGAAATTGAGAAGTGGGTGATTAGCTCAGCTGGGAGAGCACCTCCCTTACAAGGAGGGGGTCGGCGGTTCGATCCCGTCATCACCCACCACTTTCTCGCCAGCTGGATTTCTTACAATAAAATTGAAGTACCGAAGTGGGTGATTAGCTCAGCTGGGAGAGCACCTCCCTTACAAGGAGGGGGTCGGCGGTTCGATCCCGTCATCACCCACCACTTCGGGTCGTTAGCTCAGTTGGTAGAGCAGTTGACTTTTAATCAATTGGTCGCAGGTTCGAATCCTGCACGACCCACCAATGTAAAAAGGCGCCCTAAAGGCGCCTTTTTGCTATCTGCGATTTATAAGATCCCAACCTGCTTGCCTGATGCGCTGCGCTTATCAGGCCTACAGACGCCCCTGACACACGCAGGCCGGATAAGACGTTAGTCGCCATCCGGCACAGACATCACATCGTCAATGCCGCTACCAGTTTCTCCAGCGCGGGTGTCGCCTGCTGTTGGTCATACACAATATACAAATCCGCCGGAATACGTTCCTCTAACGGTCGAAATACCACGCCAGGCCAATTCATCTGCGCATAGCTGTCAGCAATTAACGTAATACCAATCCCCATGCTGATCATCGCCAGCACCGTTTGCGGCTCCTTCACCTCACGAATAATCATCGGGGAAAATCCAGCACTCAGGCAAACTCGCTGCAAAAATGCCCAGTCAGTATGAATGGAAGGCATTGTGACAAAATATTCATTTCTCAACGCCTCCAGCGGTATGGACTCACAGGCAGTAAGAGGATGTTCTTCCGGCATGGCAACCAGAAAAGAGGACTCATGCAAACGCAAACTGGTAAAACCGGGAGAAAGCTCCGTAGCCATCCGCCAAATTCCCGCATCCAGTTCACGCCGTTCCAGCATCGTCATCTGCATCGCGGGCATGTTCTCGCGAAACAGCACCTCAACATTGGGATTATCCTTCATAAAACGCCGCATCACCGGACGCATTTTTCCCCACATCGCTGTACCGATAACGCCAAGCTCAATTCGCCCTGCCTCACCACGACCAATTTGCTCCACTCTCGCCAGCGCCTGATTGGCACTGGATAACAGTCGGCGCGACTCTTCCATCAATATCTTTCCCGCGTGAGTTAACGCCACGCTGCGGGAATGACGGATAAATAGCAAAGTGCCGAGCTGTTGCTCCAGCTCTTTAATATGGGTACTGAGCGGCGGTTGCGACATATTCAGGCGAGCAGCAGCACGTCCAAAATGCAGTTCTTCTGCGACAGCAAGAAAATAACGCAGTAACTTCAGATCGATGCGGTGCGTGCGTTCCATGGATAATGCGCTCCTGAAATAAGGATAATGCGCAAAGTTACCACATTGCCTCGCAGAAAATGAAACGGCGGGTATCAGATCCCGCCGCCAATGGAGTGTTAATGTGCCGGTGATTTCTGTGCCAGTCCTTCAGGCTCATGCTTGTACTTGAAGAACAATGCAAAGATAACCGCCAGAGCCAGCGCATACGCGGCAAACACCAGCCAGATAGTTTGCCAATCCTTGACGCCATCGACAGAAAAATAGTCTACCGCCATACCACTCAGGATTGATCCCACCCACGCGCCAACGCCGTTTACCATCGTCATAAACAGCCCTTGCGCGCTGGCGCGAATGTTAGAGCTAACCTCCTGCTCGACAAATACCGATCCCGAGATATTGAAGAAATCAAACGCACAGCCGTAGACGATCATCGACATCAGCAGCAGCACAAAACCAAACGGCGACGGATCGCCAAAGGCAAAGAAGCCAAAGCGCAGCGTCCATGCCAGCATGCTCATCAGCATCACCGTTTTTATGCCAAAGCGTTTAAGGAAGTACGGAATAGTGAGAATAAAGCCCACCTCCGCCATCTGTGAAACGGAAAGCAATATGGAGGGATACTTCACCACAAAGCTGTCGGCAAATTCCGGGTTACGGGCAAAATCATGCAGGAACGGATTGCCAAAGACGTTGGTGATTTGCAACACCGCCCCCAGCATCATCGCAAACAAAAAGAAGATTGCCATCTGCGGTTTTTTAAATAGGACAAAGGCGTCCAGACCGAGCTTGCTAGCAAGCGTGGTGTTTGCTTTCTTCTCAGCAACCGGGATTTTCGGCAACGTAAGCGCATAGAGAGCCAGCAGCAACGATGCCCCTGAAGCGATATACAACTGCGCGCTGCTCAGTTCCAGTCCCATCAAACTGACTGTCCACATCGCCACAATAAACCCTATGGTGCCAAACACACGAATTGGCGGGAACGCGGTGACCGGATCCTGACCCGATTGTGCCAGACACGAGTATGAGACGCTATTCGATAACGCAATCGTCGGCATATACGCCATTGCGTTAACCAGCATCACCCAAAACATGGTCTGCGGATCGGTAACGGTTGTGGCATATAGCAACACGCCCGCACATACAAGATGACAAAGCATATAGGCGCGCTCGGCGCGTAGCCATTTATCGGCAATGATGCCCATAATGCCCGGCATGATAATCGCCGCCAGCCCTTTCGAACTGTAAATCATACCGACGTTCGCACCGGTAAAATCCAGGGTATTAATCATGTAGGAACCCAGGGTTACCAACCAGCTTCCCCAGATGAAATATTGCAAAAACGACATGAGCTTTAAGCGAGATGCGATACCCATTTTTCCGTTCCTTGCCATAAAGTAAGACCCCGCAAGCGGGGTCATTTTTTAGTTATTCAGGCCAGTTTGCGCAAGAATCCGCAGATCAAATTGATGAAATTCTGCCGGGAGAGTTCCGCCGCAGCCAGCGTCTGCGCGTGAGATAATTTAACATCACCCAGACCTTCCGCCAGGTTGGTGATGGCCGCCACCGCAACCACTTTCAAACCGCAGTGGCGCGCAGAGATAACTTCAGGCACCACCGACATCCCCACCACGTCGCCACCGATAATTTGCATCATGCGGATTTCTGCTGCGGTTTCAAAGTTCGGCCCCGGATAAGAGACAAAAACCCCTTCACTCAGCGAGAATCCTTCCTCAGCGGCAACAGTTTGCAGGACCGCACGGTAGTCAGCATCATAGGCATTCGCCAATGAAAAGAATCGCTCACCAAAACGCTCATCGTTTGGCCCTACCATCGGCGTACCCGGCATCGTATTGATGTGATCGCTAAGCGCCACGAGGCTACCCGGTCCGACTTCGGGACGCAAAGAGCCTGCGGCACTGGTGCAAAACAGCAGCTCACATCCCAGCAGCTTCAGCGTACGAATGGCATCCGTCATCACCGTCATACCGCGACCTTCATAGAAATGTCCACGTCCTTTCATACAGGCCACCGGAATTCCCGCCAGATTTCCCAATACCAGTTCACCAGCATGACCGTGTACGGTACTCACCGGGAACCCTGGTAGTTTCTCGTAAGAGATGGCAACCGCATCCTCAATTTGATCCGCCAGCGCCCCCAGGCCGGAGCCGAGGATAAAGGCTACGCGCGGCGTAAAATCCGGTTTGTAACCACGAATGATATCAGCGCTATACCAGGGATTTTGCGAGAAAAGAGAGTGGCTCATGAGATGTCCTTAATACTGAGTAATCGAAATAACGTAGCGTACCGCATTGTTATAGCGAGACTACGCAATCGATTACCAATACCGTTTATCCCGATTACCGATAGTAAATCGGTATAGATGGTATGTGCTAAATCAGCCTGAACTCACATTTTTTTTCTGCCAGAAATGGCAAGGAGTACCAACATATCTGGAATTCGTCAGACGAGTGGGCTGACAAAGCCCGCCCTGAGAATGACTGACAAACATTTGTTGATTATTAATAAGCGAAAGCAGGTATAACAACGCACTTTCGCTAATCAATAATCAAAACGGGGGAAACTGCTGTTTACTTTTTATAGAGTTCGCTGGTCACTACAGCCTGAGAACCATTGCCTATAGAAGAGAAGTTCTTAATGACAAAGAAATCAGCACCTTCTTTATCTGCCATTTTCGAAATTTTGTGCATACATTGATTCACCGTATTTTCCGTTACGGTGATTGACTTGACATGCTTTAAACTATTGGCTTCTTGTTGCGAGATTTCTGTAGCAGCAAAGGCAGACAGACTGAGAAAACACAAAGAAGCGGCCAATGATGTGACTAATGTCTTTTTCATAACTATCCTCATAACTTACATATTAATATTTGAGCGTCAAGATATACTTTTCACATAATATTGCAAACAAAAACCCTTCAATTTATAAAATAGACGAATCGACAAACATTGAAGAGTAATGAACATCATATGTATTGTTCAATAGGTTTATTATAGCGGGTTAAATACTTTCATAATAAACGCAGAAAAATAACACTAAATATCCGCGAGGAATTTAGTGCTATTTGCAATTAATTACCGGACACTTCGTTAAGAAGAGTTGCCAGAATGCTAACTGGAGCAACAATTTTATGTGCAACACCATAATCAAACTCCAGAACAGTACTTGCATCCTGATAATCTATATGGGTATCACCATTGTCATCCTGCCAAATAACCACCCGTAGGGGTAACTCTATTGCCGCATGAGGATTTGCTTGCATGGCAGGAGTACCACCCTTTGGGTTACCAAACAGAAATAACATCGTCGGTCGCAGAGCAAGACCTACATCCGTTGCCGCTTGCTGTTGATCAACCTGCACAAAAATACGAATATTTTTAGCATTCAATACGCTGACGAGTCTGTTTACAGTATCATCAAAATTGAACTTACTAGGCAGCGTTTTTGTCCGCTCCGGCTTTCTCATCTGTTGTTCCTTTATTTATAGAATATTCATGAAAATACCCGCCAGCGAATGACGGGTATTGATAAATGCTAGCACAGTTATTTAGGCGTCACTTCGACAGAGCCCCAGCTGATACCATTTGGGTTGTTGTCTACCGGAAGCGTGTTCACTACCTTACGCTCATTAATGTCAATCATCGAGACAGAGTTTGCAAATGAGTTAGTTACGTAAGCATATTTGCCATTTTTATCGACAACCACGCCATGGGCCCCATCGCCAGTGGTGATGGTTTTCGCTACCGTAAGGCTTGCGATATCAATCATGTTTATTGTGTTACCCGGCTTGCTCTTCGAGCCCTGATTGGTTACCAGCATGCTTTTACCATCCGGAGTGCCAAACAGCTGGATTGGTACGGTACCGACATTAATTTTCTTCACAACTTTACGCGTTGCTGTATCAATCACCGCTACAGCATCTTCACCAGACAGGGAAACAAACACCAGTTTTCCGTCCGGTGAGAAACCTACCTGGGCTGGCATTTTACCTAATGGGATCTGCGCGACTTCTTTATTACTGGCTGTATCAACAACGGATACCGAGCCCCCTTTCATATTCGCGATATAAACTTCTTTACCGTCAGGACTCACTCTGAGGCCATGAGGGAATTTACCTACATTAATTGTCGTTAAATTTTTCAAATGTTCTGCATCAATCACGCTGATGGTGTTATCTGCACTATTTGAAATATACGCCATTTTCCCATCAGGGGTGACAACAACATGCGCAGGGTGTGCGCCAACCGGAAGTTTTGCAATAACCGTATCATTTTCGGCATTAATAACCCAAACTTCGCCATGTCCCTTTTTGCCAGCATGAGAATCTTTGCCCATGTCCATTTTCTCAGAATGAGCATCTTTACTCATATCCATATGTTCAGAGCCTGATGAATGTGTTCCGTTAGCACCAAGGTTGGTTACCCAAACTGTTTTATTGTCTGGTGACACCTGAACGTTATGCGGCATTTTACCAACATGTACTTTATCTACAGTCTTTAAAGATGCAGCATCAAGCACATTAACTGAATCTGCACCTTCATTTGCTACATACACTCTGTCTGCTGCAAGCGTATAACCAGACCATGCCAGCATACTAATTTGCATTGCAATTAAAATTTTATTTTTGCTTATCATCGCCGCCAATACCCCATTAGTTAAATATATTTACCGGATTAGTTTCAGTAACCAGCTATTGTAGGATTATTTAACATATCACTAATATTACTCCATCGGGATCGTGTTAATTCTACCTATAACGAGTTACTGTATGAATTGTTTAGTCATTTCATTAATCAATCGCTATACATCATTGTATTAGATACTGCTATCCGTACTTGCGTATAAAGAGTATCAACCTTCCAGCAAGTGGAAGGTCAAGAAAAAAAGTAATAATTTAAAATAGCCTTAAAAATCCGCAAACTGAGCAATTGTCTAAGAATATCGCAGGAGAATTTATAAATATAAAGAGGTAGTCCGGTGCCGGGTAAAATATCAAAGTTAACGATCAGTTCATCGATACTGAAAGCCAAACCTAACGACATGACAAACACCAGTCATATCGTTAAAGCTGGTACAAAGGATCCCGTGCCCGACCGGCGGTTAATTCACTGGCCTGCATCCGCACCACGTCCCACAGCGCCTGGGCCGCAGTCGATAAAGAACGATTTTTACGTCGTGCCAGCATCAATTGTCGTTCCACAACCGGCGTCAGGCGTTTAACCTGCAAATGGCTGCCTTGTGGCAGAGGAAGCGCCAGCGCAGGCAGCACGCTGATACCAATCCCCGCCTCAACCATCGGGAACAGTGTGGCCGGGTGACCTATCTCCTGAACGATATTCGCCTCAATGGAAAAGTGGGCCAGTGCCGCATCGATCAACGGTCGACTGCCGGAAGCGTAATCCTGTAATACCAAGCGCTCATGATATAAATCCTGCCAATTTACCCATTCGCGTTGGGCTAGCGGATGATCCTCTCGACACAACAGCAGGAACGGTTCGGATAACACCGCTTCACACTGTAGATCGGTCACAGCACCTGGATCTATCACAATGCCAAAATCCACCTCGCCCTGACGAATACTCTCCAGCACCCACTGTTGCGGACGATCGTGCAGCACAAAATCGATTGCTGGATAAAGCTGATTACTCTGGGCAATACACTGTGGAATAAGGTGAGCTGATATTGTCTGGCTGGCGGCAACGCGCACCGTTCCGGTTAACTGCGTTCCCACCTGGCCTGCTTCACGCAGCGTGCTGTGCAGTTCATCCAGAATACGTTCCAGCCGAGCCGCCAACTGGTGCCCTGCTTCCGTCAGCACCACTTCCCGCGTTGTTCTATCTAACAACCGCACACCCGTCTGCCCTTCCAGCTCTTTAACGCTGTGGCTGACCGCAGACTGGCTTAAGCCAATGATATCCCCCGCCCGGCTAAAGCTTTTGGCCTGAGCGACGGTAACAAAGATACGGAGCTGACGCAGAGAGTAATTCATTTATTCGATTCATATATGGATGCAATAAATCAATTTTATTTCTCAAACAGAAAAACGCAAAATGTTCCTACCGAATTTCAGGAGCTTTTATGAAACTTTTTCGTATCCTTGATCCGTTCACGATAACGTTGATTACGGTCGTATTACTGGCGTCCTTTTTCCCGGCCAAGGGTGGCTTTGTGCCTTTCTTTGAAGGCTTAACCACCGCTGCCATTGCCCTGTTGTTTTTTATGCACGGGGCGAAGCTTTCGCGTGAAGCCATTATTGCTGGCGGTAGTCACTGGCGTTTGCATCTATGGGTGATGTGCAGCACGTTTGTTGTTTTCCCGGTACTGGGTGTTCTGTTCGCCTGGTGGGCGCCGGTTAATGTTGACCCGATGCTGTACACCGGTTTCCTGTACCTGTGTATTTTGCCGGCCACGGTGCAGTCGGCAATCGCTTTTACGTCGCTGGCAGGGGGTAACGTTGCCGCTGCCGTGTGTTCCGCTTCGGCCTCCAGCCTGCTGGGTATTTTTCTCTCGCCGTTGCTGGTTGGCCTGGTAATGAATATGCACGGCGCAGAAGGCAGTCTGGAGCAGGTGGGGAAAATCATGCTGCAACTGCTGCTGCCGTTCGTACTGGGACATCTTTCACGTCCGTGGATTGGTAATTGGGTGTCCCGACATAAAAAATGGATCGCCAAAACGGACCAATCCTCCATCTTGCTGGTGGTGTACTCCGCCTTCAGTGAAGCCGTGGTTAACGGGATCTGGCACAAAGTGGGGATTGGCTCGCTGCTGTTTATCGTGGTGGTCAGCATCGTATTGCTGGCAATCGTGATTGGCATCAACGTCTTTGTTGCGCGTAAATGCGGCTTCAACAAAGCCGATGAGATCACCATTGTCTTTTGCGGATCGAAAAAGAGCCTGGCAAATGGGATCCCAATGGCAAATATTCTGTTCCCGACGTCAGTGATAGGAATGATGGTGCTGCCGTTGATGATCTTCCATCAAATTCAGCTGATGGTGTGTGCCGTGCTGGCACGTCGCTACAAGCAACAAACGGACGCATTGCAGGCGCAGCAGAAAAGCCGCGCCGCAAAGGCTTAGAGCGGGCGTTTCAGGGGCTGCACCAGTTGCGTCAGCCCTTCAGTTTTAATCAGCAGCGTGATTTGCATCAGCTCGCCGAGCTTGCCCGGCGGGAATTCATCCTTACGGGCAAACCACAGCAGATACTCTTCCGGTACATCAATCAGCCGACGCCCTTTATATTTGCCAAAGGGCATCACGGTATTGGCGATTTCAACCAGCTGCTCTTTTTCCATCTCAGGCACCCAGTAAGCGGATCATTTCAGCTTCATCGATCACGGCAATACCCAGTTCCTGCGCTTTTGCCAGTTTCGACCCCGCCGCTTCACCGGCAATCACCAGGTCGGTTTTCTTCGATACGCTACCGGCCACTTTTGCACCCAACTCAGTCAGTCGCGCTTTGGCGTCATCGCGTGACATCAGGCTCAGACTCCCGGTCAGCACCACCGTTTTACCCGCGAAGGGGCTGTCGATTTCTTCAGCGTTGATGACCACCGGCGCTGGCCAATGGATACCCTGCGCCAGCAGTTGGACGATCACCTCGCGGTTACTCTCTTCGGCAAAGAAATTAAACACGTGGGTCGCTACCACAATGCCGACATCCGGCACTTTTTGTAGCTCTTCAATAGAGGCCGCTTCCAGCGCCTCAAGGGTGCCAAAATGTGCCGCCAGACCAGCCGCCGTAGCTTCGCCGACTTCGCGAATACCCAGCGCGTAGAGGAAACGGGCAAACGTTGTTTCTTTCGCTTTTTCCAGCGCATTCACCACGTTTTGTGCCGATTTCGGCCCCATACGATCAAGACCGGTCAGCTTGCCTGCGGTCAGTGTGAAGAGATCCGCTGGCGTGTGGACATACTCTTTCTCGACCAGTTGATCGATAATTTTGTCGCCCATGCCGTCAACGTCCAGCGCGCGGCGGGAAACGAAGTGTTTCAGCGATTCCTTACGCTGCGCTCCGCAGATTAAACCACCGGTACAGCGTGTGACCGCTTCGCCTTCCACACGCTCAACGTCAGAGTTGCATACCGGACAGTGGGTGGGAAACTCAATTTCACGCGTATCGTCCGGGCGTTCGGAAAGCACGACGTTCACTACCTGCGGGATGACATCGCCCGCACGGCGAATGACGACTTTATCGCCAATACGCAAACCAAGACGCTCAATTTCATCCGCATTGTGCAAGGTGGCGTTACTGACCAACACCCCGGCAACCTGAACTGGCTCAAGGCGAGCGACAGGCGTAATCGCCCCGGTGCGTCCAACCTGAAACTCAACATCACGTACGAAGGTCATCTGCTCTTGCGCCGGGAACTTAAAGGCCACCGCCCAGCGCGGCGCGCGGGCAACAAAACCCAGTTGCTCTTGCAATACCATGGAGTTGACTTTGATCACCACACCGTCGATATCGAATCCCAGCGTCGGTCGGTCTTCTTCAACCTTGTGATAGTAAGCAAGTACTTCCTCCGGAGAGTCGCAAAGCGTAACTCTGTCGCTCACCGGCAATCCCCACTCTTTAAATTGCAGCAGACGGCCCAAGTGGGTATCAGGCAGCACACCACCTTCCAGCACACCGACGCCATAGCAGAAGAAAGTAAGCGGTCGCTTCGCTGTGATACGCGGATCGAGCTGGCGCAATGACCCGGCCGCCGCGTTACGCGGGTTAGCAAACACTTTGTTGCCAGTACGGCGGGCCTCTTCGTTAATTTTTTCAAACCCGGCCTGCGGCAGGAACACTTCACCGCGCACTTCCAGACGCGTCGGAATGTTATCGCCACGCAGTTTTAACGGGATCGCACGAATGGTGCGCACGTTCGAGGTAATATCCTCACCCGTAGTACCATCACCACGCGTTGCGGCACTGACCAGCACACCGTTTTCATACAGGATACTGACCGCCAGCCCGTCCAGCTTCAGTTCGCAGCACCAGGTTAGTTTGTCCGTACTCTTCAGTCTGTCCTTCACGCGCTTGTTGAAGGCGAGAAAACTCTCTTCATCAAACACGTTATCCAGCGACAGCATTGGCACTTCATGGCGAATCTGGCTGAACGCTGCTAACGGAGCGGCGCCTACGCGCTGGGTTGGCGAGTCGGGGGTGATAAGTTCCGGATGCTGCGCTTCCAGCTCGCGCAGTTCACGCATCAGGCGATCGTATTCCGCATCGGGAATTTCCGGCGCATCCATCACATGGTAGAGATACTCATGATGGCGAAGCGTGGTTCGCAGTTCTGTCAGTTGTTGTTCGATTGATTCCATATCGCACCATCAATGATAAAAAACCCCCGACAGGCGGGGGTTTAGCAAGGATATGTCACGCCAGAGGAGAATCAGGCGTGAGATTCTTTAACTTCGCGGATGCGGTCCTGATACTCGCGCAGTTTCTGCGGCGTCATCATACGACGTTGATCGTCGAGCACCACACCACCCACTTCATCGGCAATGTGCTGTGCGGACTGCAGCATCAGCTTAAAGTTTTGCAGCTCGTCACCGTAGGACGGAACCTGCATAAAAATAGTCACGCCAGGGGTGCTGAAATCACCCGTCATTTCGGGGTCAAACGTTCCTGGGTTAACCATATTGGCAAGGCTGAACAGCGAAGGACCGCTGCCATCCGGACTCAAATGACGATGGAAAATATTCATGTCGCCAAATTTAAAACCGGCTTGCTGAATGCTGTTGAGCAGCACTTCACCGTTGAGCTCACTACCGTGATGCGCCGCAACGTTCATAATAATGACCGCTTCTTTACGCTGCGGTTTTTCAGCAACAGGCGCTTCTTCAACTACCGGCTCAGGCTGAGGTTGATGTTCAACGGCAGGCTCTGCGGGCTGGAAAGCCTGCGGCGCAGGTTGCGGTGCTTGCTGCACGGGCTGCTGAACCTGCGGAGCAACGGGCTGATGCTGCATCGGCTGCTGCGCAGGTTGTTGCTGAACAGGCTGATGCTGCACCGGCTGCTGCGGTTGTACAGGCTGCGGCTGCTGCTGAGCATGCGGCGGCGGTACCGGCGCTTGTGCAGGCTGCGGCGCGGGTTGACGCGGCTGAGCAGACGCATAAGGCGGCTGGTACTGGTGTTGCGGCGACTGAGGAGGAACACCATGTTCCTGCGCGTTACCGGGAGCATGATTCACACGATGAACGCGAACTTCGCCCACGCCTTCGTCTTCCTCGACGTTGTCGTCGAACGAATCCTCGTCTTCACGTTTAGACTTCATGCGTTTCAGTGGGCGATCGCGGAATATAGAAGACCGCTCTTTACGGCTAGTCCAAAAACCATGTACCAGTAAAGCGATTATGGCGATCGCGCCAACAATGATTAATATCAGACGCAAATCCTGCATCATTATATTCTCTGTTGTTCTAACACCTTGCCACCACGGCAAACATTTACTCACTAAGAGTATTTGTCGATTACGCCAAGTGCAAGTGCACTCTTGGCTTTCACGGCATAAAGATGAACAAAATTGTGCTTTTTGCTGTTTTTTCGAACATTTCTGAACAGCTTAACGCTCAACAACCCGGTAAGATACGCAAAGTTTACCAGAGCTTATATAACAAGGAGTATGTCCTGACCATGGTTTCATCATCTGCAGTCGTACCTCGCAGCGGCCTTTATTACTTTTCACAGGGATGGAAGCTCATCACCCTACCGGGCATTCGTCGCTTTGTCATCCTGCCTTTGCTGGTGAATATCCTGCTGATGGGCGGCGCATTCTGGTGGCTATTCACACAACTCGATAGCTGGATCCCCGCCCTGATGAGTCACGTCCCTGACTGGCTTCAGTGGCTCAGCTACTTGCTGTGGCCGATTGTCACTATCTCCGTACTACTGGTGTTCGGCTACCTGTTTTCCACCATAGCCAACTGGATTGCAGCGCCGTTTAACGGTCTGCTGGCTGAACAACTGGAAGCGCGCTTAACGGGCGCAACACCGCCTGACACCGGCGTTCTCGGCATCATGAAAGATGTTCCCCGTATTATGAAACGTGAATGGCAAAAGCTGGCGTGGTATCTCCCGCGCGCCGTCGTGTTGCTGATCCTCTATTTCATTCCGGGTATTGGTCAGACCGTAGCCCCGGTGCTGTGGTTCCTGTTCAGCGCGTGGATGCTGGCCATTCAGTACTGCGATTATCCGTTTGATAACCATAAGGTGCCTTTTAAGGAGATGCGCGTCGCGCTGCGCACACGCAAGGTCACCAATATGCAATTTGGCGCATTGACCAGCCTGTTCACCATGATTCCGGTGCTCAATCTGTTCATCATGCCAGTTGCGGTTTGTGGTGCCACGGCGATGTGGGTAGACTGCTATCGTGCTAAGCACGCGTTATGGAAGTAATGCAAAAATGTGTAAAAGCGGGCTGGCTTATGCCCGCTCTTATTCCATACTGCAACGCATTATTTCCTGGTGGCATATAGATATACGAATTCCTTACTTCCCCATACTTTCTCAACAGGTATGCTGAAGCGGTATCCCAATTTCATACAGTTAAGGACAGGCCATGAGTAAGATTTTTGAAGACAACTCGCTGACTATCGGTCATACGCCGCTGGTTCGACTGAACCGTATCGGTAACGGACGCATTCTGGCGAAGGTGGAATCACGCAACCCAAGCTTTAGCGTCAAATGCCGTATCGGTGCCAACATGATTTGGGATGCCGAAAAACGAGGTGTACTTAAACCGGGTGTAGAGCTGGTCGAACCAACCAGCGGCAACACAGGGATTGCGCTGGCCTACGTTGCCGCAGCTCGCGGTTACAAACTGACTCTGACCATGCCTGAAACCATGAGCATTGAGCGCCGCAAGCTCTTAAAAGCGCTGGGCGCGAACCTGGTGCTGACCGAAGGCGCAAAAGGTATGAAGGGCGCGATTCAGAAAGCGGAAGAAATTGTGGCCAGCGATCCGGAAAAATTCCTGCTGCTGCAGCAGTTCAGCAACCCGGCAAACCCGGAAATCCACGAAAAAACTACCGGCCCGGAAATCTGGGAAGATACCGATGGCCAGGTTGATGTCTTTATTTCTGGCGTTGGTACCGGCGGTACGTTGACTGGTGTGACCCGTTACATTAAAGGCACTAAAGGCAAAACCGATCTGATCACCGTCGCGGTTGAACCTACCGACTCCCCTGTTATCGCCCAGGCGCTGGCAGGTGAAGAACTCAAACCAGGCCCGCATAAAATTCAGGGCATCGGCGCTGGCTTCATTCCGGGTAACCTTGATCTGAAGCTTATCGATAAAGTCGTTGCCATCACTAATGATGAAGCTATTTCTACTGCGCGTCGTCTGATGGAAGAAGAAGGTATTCTGGCTGGGATCTCTTCCGGTGCTGCGGTTGCTGCCGCGCTTAAGCTCCAGGAAGATGAAACCTTTACCAATAAGAATATAGTGGTTATTCTACCGTCATCGGGTGAGCGTTATCTGAGCACAGCACTGTTTGCCGATCTCTTTACAGAGAAAGAACTGCAACAGTAGTGCCAGCATGTTAAAAACGCGTAAAAAAGCACCCTTTTGGGTGCTTTTTTGTGGCCTGCTTCAAAGTTTCAACTCGCCTGGCATTGATTCAACCCGCCGGAACTGGTATTTAACCAAACTAATTATTTTGATGCGCGAAATTAATCGTTACAGGAAAAGCGCTAGCTGAATCGATTTTATGATTTGGTTCAACTCTTCCTTTCGCGGCATAATGTTTAATGACGAACGAAACGTCAGCGGCAATAAGTTGCCAGCAACGGATTGCACCGAACTCCTTTTGTGTCGCGTCCAGTTTACGCCGATGCTAACAATACAGGCTAAAGTTGAGCCGCCAGGCTAGACTTTAGTTCCACAACACTAAACCTATAAGTTGGGGAAATATAATGTTCCAGCAAGAAGTTACCATTACCGCTCCGAACGGTCTGCATACTCGCCCTGCTGCTCAGTTTGTTAAAGAAGCAAAAGGCTTTACTTCTGAAATTACTGTGACTTCCAACGGCAAAAGCGCTAGCGCCAAAAGCCTGTTTAAACTGCAGACTCTGGGCCTGACTCAGGGTACCGTTGTCACCCTGTCCGCAGAAGGTGAAGACGAGCAGAAAGCAGTTGAGCATCTGGTTAAACTGATGGCTGAACTCGAGTAAGTTCAACGAGTTCTTTTAAATATCAGTCACAAGTAAGGTAGGGTTATGATTTCAGGCATTTTAGCATCCCCGGGTATCGCTTTCGGTAAAGCATTGCTGCTGAAAGAAGACGAGATCGTCATTGACCGGAAAAAAATTTCTGCCGACAAGGTTGATCAGGAAGTTGAACGTTTTCTGAGCGGTCGTGCCAAGGCATCTGCGCAACTGGAAGCGATCAAAACCAAAGCTGGTGAAACGTTCGGTGAAGAAAAAGAAGCCATCTTTGAAGGGCATATCATGCTGCTCGAAGATGAGGAGCTGGAGCAGGAAATCATAGCCCTGATTAAAGATAAGCACATGACGGCTGATGCAGCTGCGCATGAAGTTATCGAAGGTCAGGCCACAGCCCTGGAAGAGCTGGATGATGAATACCTGAAAGAACGTGCGGCTGACGTACGCGACATCGGTAAACGCCTGCTGCGTAACATTCTGGGTCTGGCAATTATTGACCTAAGCGCTATCCAGGACGAAGTTATCCTGGTTGCCGCAGACCTGACCCCGTCAGAAACCGCACAGCTGAACCTGAACAAGGTGCTGGGTTTCATCACTGACGCGGGCGGACGTACTTCCCATACCTCTATCATGGCGCGTTCTCTGGAACTGCCTGCCATCGTAGGTACGGGTAGCGTCACCTCTCAGGTGAAAAACGACGACTATCTGATTCTGGATGCCGTAAACAACCAGGTTTACGTCAATCCGACCAACGACGTTATTGAGCAACTGCGTGCCGTTCAGGAGCAGGTTGCTACCGAGAAAGCGGAACTCGCTAAGCTGAAAGATCTGCCGGCTATCACGCTGGACGGACATCAGGTTGAAGTTTGCGCCAACATCGGTACCGTTCGTGACGTTGAAGGCGCTGAGCGTAACGGCGCTGAAGGTGTGGGTCTGTACCGCACCGAATTCCTGTTCATGGACCGTGAATCGCTGCCAACTGAAGAAGAACAGTTTGCTGCGTATAAAGCCGTTGCTGAAGCCTGTGGCTCTCAGGCGGTCATCGTCCGTACCATGGACATCGGCGGCGATAAAGAACTGCCGTACATGAACTTCCCGAAAGAAGAGAACCCGTTCCTGGGCTGGCGTGCCGTGCGTATCGCCATGGATCGTAAAGAGATCCTGCGTGACCAGGTTCGCGCTATCCTGCGCGCCTCTGCTTTCGGCAAACTGCGCATCATGTTCCCAATGATCATCTCTGTTGAAGAAGTGCGTGCACTGCGCAAAGAGATCGAAATCTACAAACAGGAACTGCGCGACGAAGGTAAAGCATTTGACGAAAGCATTGAGATTGGCGTGATGGTGGAAACACCGGCTGCGGCAACAATTGCGCGTCATTTAGCCAAAGAAGTTGATTTCTTTAGTATCGGCACCAATGATTTAACGCAGTACACCCTGGCAGTTGACCGTGGTAATGATATGATTTCACACCTTTACCAACCGATGTCGCCATCTGTGCTGACGCTGATCAAGCAAGTTATTGATGCTTCTCATGCTGAAGGCAAATGGACTGGCATGTGTGGTGAGCTTGCAGGCGACGAACGTGCTACACTTCTGTTGCTGGGGATGGGTCTGGACGAATTCTCTATGAGCGCCATTTCTATCCCGCGCATTAAGAAGATTATCCGTAACACGAACTTCGAAGATGCGAAGGTGTTAGCAGAGCAGGCTCTTGCTCAACCGACAACGGACGAGTTAATGACGCTGGTTAACAAGTTCATTGAAGAAAAAACAATCTGCTAATCCACGAGATGCGGCCCAATTTACTGCTTAGGAGAAGATCATGGGTTTGTTCGATAAACTGAAATCTCTGGTTTCTGATGATAAGAAAGACACCGGAACTATTGAGATCGTTGCTCCGCTCTCTGGCGAGATCGTCAACATCGAAGACGTGCCGGATGTAGTTTTTGCTGAAAAAATCGTTGGTGATGGCATTGCTATCAAACCAACCGGTAACAAAATGGTTGCTCCTGTTGATGGCACCATCGGCAAAATCTTTGAAACCAACCACGCTTTCTCTATCGAATCCGACAGCGGCATTGAGCTGTTTGTTCACTTCGGTATTGATACCGTTGAACTGAAAGGCGAAGGCTTCAAACGCATCGCTGAAGAAGGTCAGCGCGTGAAAGTGGGCGACCCGGTTATTGAATTCGATCTGCCGCTGCTGGAAGAAAAAGCCAAGTCTACCCTGACTCCGGTTGTTATCTCCAACATGGACGAAATCAAAGAGCTGATCAAACTGTCCGGTAGCGTGACAGTGGGTGAGACTCCGGTTATCCGCATCAAGAAGTAATTCTTTTTGCAGAGAAAAATGGCGCCAGCAGGCGCCATTTTTTTTATCTGATGGATATCAAAACCCTGCCGGATGGCGCTACGCTTATCCGGCCTACAACAAACTCCGTAACGTAGGCCGGATAAGGCATATGCGCCGCCATCCGGCGTTAAATTTGTGAGGTGACTGGTCGGTAACACGCCTCGCGCATCAGGATTTTCATCCCTTCCGGCCCGCTTTCCAGCATCCGTCGCTCCGAGTCTGCCACTAACAATTCACAGTCGTAGCCACCCGCAATACCAAACATGGCCCGCGCTACACAGATATCTTCCAGCGCTGCTGCCCCGTTGGTGTCAAAATGTCCAACCATACGCCCATTCTGGCGAATCACCAGCCGGTAACTCTTCATCGCGCCTCCCCTGCCGGTGGCAGAATTAATTCATCACAACCGCACAGGTGCGTCCACGTCATCACGTCCAGTACACGCTGCGCGGCGTCGTGCGTCGCAGTCGTCAGCGCTTTCCCCAGCACAAGGCCGCTCACCAGCTCTGCACAAAACAGATCGCCAGTCCCCTTCAGATCCGTTTTCACTCGCGGATGGACTAACACCTCAACCGTTTCAGCCGTCACCACCGCAACGTTAATAATCTCTTCGCTATCCCCCGGCGCGCTGGTAATCACCACCCATTTCAGCGTGTCAGTGAGCAGTGATTGTGCCGCCGTAATGGCTTCATCAAGCGTACGACACGGCTTTCCGCTCAGCATTTGCAGCTCGAACACGTTCGGCGTCAGCCCCTGCGCCAGCGGCAGCAGGTGCTGACGATAAGCTTCCGGGATTTCGGCTTTCACATACATGCCGCTATCCGTATCGCCAATCACAGGGTCGACCAAAATGCACAGGTCCGGATGCGTGGCCCGAACGGTTTCCAGCCACTGTGCCAGCAAGGCGATTTGCTCCGCGCTGCCCATGTATCCAGTAGTCACCGCCTTTAGCTCGCGCAAGGCATCACGCTCGCTTAAGGCGCGGAGATAGCCGCTAAACCAGTCGGACGGAATAACGCCGCCGTAAAAGGTTTCATAATGCGGGGTATTACTGAACAGCACCGTGGGTACTGCCGTCACGCGTAACCCCTGCGCTTTAATGGCCGGGACGGCGATGCTGTTGCCTACGCTGCCATACACCACCTGTGACTGGACGGCGACGATATCGGTCTGTAACGCCCGATTCGTGTCGTCAAAGAGCACTGACTGGATATCACTCTCCTGCTCCATAAATTTCTCCTCTCTCTGGACAGCGGGCCTACGCCTCACTATTATCGTCATATGCTAAAATTCATTTTGTCATAGGTCAATAATGATCGACGGAAAAACCGCTAACGAAATTTTTGACAGTATCCGTCAACATGTCACTACAGGCACGCTGGCAGCAGGCGAAACGTTGCCGCCAGTGCGGGAACTGGCAACGGAATTAAACGTGAACCGCAATACTGTCGCGGCGGCTTACAAACGCCTGGTCACCTCCGGGTTGGCGCAGAGCCTGGGACGCAACGGCACGGTGATTAAGGGGATTACTGCCCCCGTTGCGTTGGAAGGTGGTAATCCGAATACCCCGCTTATCGATCTTTCCGGCGGTAACCCAGCGCCCTCGCGTCTTCCTGACCTGAGTAGTTATTTCGCAAAGATAAATAAGAGTCCGCGGTTGTATGGCGATGCCGCTGTATCACCTGGACTTAAGGCGTGGGCATCACAATGGATGCAAAATGCAATGCCCGGCAAAGGGGAAATTGATATCACCAGCGGCGCCATTGATGCTATCGAACGGCTACTGTGCGCCCATTTACTGCCTGGTGATAGCGTTGTCGTAGAAGATCCGTGCTTTTTGAGCAGCATCAACATGCTGCGTTATGCTGGTTTCTCCGCCAGTCCGGCCAATGTTGACCACGAAGGTATGCTGCCGGACCAACTGGAACTCGCGCTACAGAAAGGTGCGCGGGCGGTGATTCTGACACCGCGCGCGCATAACCCCACAGGATGCAGCCTGAACGCATCCCGCGCGGCGCAATTGCAGGAAATCCTGGCCCGCTATCCGCAGACGCTGGTGATCGTCGACGACCACTTTGCGCTGCTATCTGCTTGCCACTGGTATCCGGTGATTGCGAAGGAAACCACGCACTGGGCGATTGTCCGTTCGATGTCCAAAACGTTAGGTCCGGATTTACGCCTGGCCATTGTGGCCAGCGATCCGCTCACTTCAGGGAAGCTACGTTTACGGCTCAACTCCGGCAGTCAGTGGGTCAGCCATCTGCTGCAGGATTTGGCCTGCGCCTGCCTGAGTGACGAGACTTATCAACACACGCTGGCGCAAACTCAGCAGTTTTACGCCGCCCAGCAGCAAACGTTGGCGGTAGCACTGCGGCGACATGGCATTGAGTTACCCGTTGGTGACGGTCTGAATATGTGGCTACCGCTGGAAAATAACAGCCAGGCAATCGCTTTTGCGCTGGCGAAGTCCGGCTGGCTGGTGCGGGAAGGCGAAGTGTTTGGCGTCAATACGCCTGCCCACGGCCTGCGTATTACGCTGTCAACCTTAACTGACAGCGACATTGATAAGCTGGCGGCTGATATTCATCAGGCGCTAAAACGCTAACAGGAGAGAAAAAGTGCGAGTTCATTTTGTTATTCATGAGTCTTTCGAATCTGCTGGCGCGTATCTGCCGTGGGCCGAATCACGCGGTTATAGCGTCACCTGGTCGCGCGTTTATGCCGGAGAAGCGGTCCCTGCGAACGCCGATGATTTTGATATGTTGGTGGTGTTTGGCGGTCCGCAGTCACCACGAACCACGCTGGCAGAGTGCCCGTACTTTGATTCTCAGGCCGAGCAGCATCTGATCAACCAGGCGATTGCAGCACGTAAAATTGTGGTGGGGATCTGCCTGGGTTCACAGTTAATCGGCGAAGCGCTGGGTGCGAAGGTGTGCCAGAGTCCGGAAAAAGAGATTGGTCACTACCCTATCGTTCTGACCGAAGCCGGTCAACAGCACCCGCTGTTCAGCCATTTCGGCTCACCGCTTACCGTCGGTCACTGGCACAACGACATGCCAGGATTAACCGACCAGGCGACCATTCTTGCTGCCAGCGAGGGCTGCCCACGACAAATCGTGCAATACGGTAATTTTGTTTATGGTTTTCAGTGCCATATGGAGTTTACGGCTGATGCTATAGAAGGGCTTATTCAACACTCCGAACAAGAACTGGCGGAAGCTAAAGGCAAGCGCTTCATCCGTTCCGTTGAAGAGATGCGAGCATGGGATTATCAGCAGATGAATGAGAAGCTGTGGCAATTCCTAGATAAGCTTGTGGAAAAACGTAACGATTGATTATGGCAGGCCGGATAAGACGCTTTACGTCGTCATCCGGCGCTCGTGCCGTACGTTTGCCTGATAGCGCTATGGTTATCAGGCCTGAAAACTAAATCCCTAATCCCTGGTTAAAGTGCTCTTCGCCAAACACGCCGGTTGAAAGGTAGCGATCGCCGCGATCGCAGATGATCGCCACCACCACCGCTCCCGGTGTCGCGCGCGCCACACGTAACGCCCCCGCTACCGCGCCACCAGAACTGACACCACAGAAAATCCCTTCGCGCACGGCCAGTTCACGCATGGTGTTTTCCGCATCGTTCTGGTGAATATCCAGCACCTCATCCACCAGCGAGGCGTTAAAAATGCCCGGCATATATTCCGCAGGCCAGCGGCGAATTCCCGGAATACTACTGCCCTCTTCCGGCTGCAGGCCAACGATAGTGACCGCTTTTTCTTGCTCACGCAGAAAACGCGACACACCGGTAATGGTGCCTGTCGTTCCCATACTGGAGACAAAGTGGGTAATACGACCTGACGTCTGCTGCCAGATTTCCGGTCCGGTGGTGGTGTAATGCGCGTACGGGTTATCCGGATTATTAAACTGATCCAGCAGCTTGCCTTCTCCACGCTGCGCCATTTCAAGGGCTAAATCGCGCGCGCCTTCCATCCCCTGCTCTTTGGTGACCAGAATCAGCTCGGCACCATAGGCGCGCATCGCCGCACGGCGCTCCTGACTCATGTTGTCTGGCATCAGCAGCTTCATACGGTAGCCCTTCAGCGCGGCGATCATTGCCAGCGCGATTCCGGTATTACCGCTGGTAGCCTCAATCAGCACGTCGCCTGGCTTAATTTCTCCGCGCTTTTCCGCTTCGACGATCATCGACAACGCGGCGCGGTCTTTCACCGAACCTGCGGGATTATTGCCTTCCAGCTTGACCCAAATTTCACTGCCGTTATCCGGCGCCAGACGTTGTAATTTCACCAGAGGCGTATTGCCAATTGTTTGTTCTAATGTGTTCACGTTTTCAGCTCAATAAAAATGCCGGGTGGCGCTGTGCTTACC
>NZ_JAOWGW010000062.1:0-171755 GCF_030332945.1 Citrobacter sp. Cpo037 | reverse complement strand
GCACAGCGCCACCGGATGATAACTATACGAATTAACCTATCAGGCGCTTTGCGCCAGGGCAAGTTCCTCTTCCCGCGTTTCAATACGCTGGTCGCCGTTATACAGACGCGCATTTTGCAGCCCGACAAACAAACGTTCGCCGCGGCTTGGGGAATCATCGCCCTGCATGATGACCGTCAGCGGCTCGTTGTACCACCCCAGGGGTTGCACAACTAATTGGGTGTAGTGTCCTTTCGGGCTGGCTTCCAGCACCTGTACCGGCAACGGCGAATCCAGGCTGGTACGACGGCTCACGTCCACTTCCCACGGACGCAGGAACAAATCCACCGGTCCCTGATAGCCTGGCGTATAACCCAGCGGCCAGCGGTGTGCGCCCACGTGGAATTGCCCACCGCGAATCGTCCCCTGCAGGCGGTTAACCTCACCCATAAATTCCAGAACAAAACGGGTAGCCGGTTCGCGCCATACCTGATCTGGCGCATCAGCCTGTTCGATATGCCCCTGGCTCATCACCACCACGCGGTCTGCGACTTCCGTTGCTTCTTCCTGGTCGTGGGTCACAAACACGCTGGTAAACTTCAGCTCTTCATGCAGCTGGCGCAGCCAGCGACGCAGTTCTTTACGCACCTGCGCATCAAGCGCGCCAAACGGCTCGTCGAGCAGCAGGATCTGCGGCTCTACCGCCAGCGCACGCGCCAACGCCACGCGCTGTTTTTGGCCGCCGGAGAGCTGTGCCGGAAAACGGTCCGCCAGATGAGCCAGTTGAACCATTTCCAGCAGTTTGGTCACTTTTGCTTTGATGGCCGCCGCATTCGGGCGCTCACGCCGTGGCAGGACCGTCAGACCAAACGCGATATTGTCGAAAACGGTCATATGACGAAACAGCGCATAGTGCTGGAACACGAACCCCACCTTACGGTCGCGGGCGTGCAATCGGCTAACGTCGGTACCGTGAAAACGGATATGCCCGCTGGACTGATGCTCCAGCCCGGCAATAATGCGCAGCAGCGTGGTTTTGCCCGAGCCAGACGGCCCCAGCAGCGCAACCATCTGACCTGAAGGAATATCCAGCGAGATATCGTTCAGCACCTGGGTGCGACCAAAAGACTTCTTAATATTGGAAATCTCAATGCTCATGATTTTCCTCCTGCTGCGCGCGTTTCTCCTGGTTCTCCAGACGCCATTGCAACATGCTCTTCAAAAACAGGGTAATAATCGCCATCAGCGTTAATAGCGCCGCGGCGGTAAAGGAGCCGACCGTGTTGTAGTCCTGCTCCAGTAATTCAATCTGTAGCGGCAGCGATAAGGTTTCGCCGCGAATCGAGCCGGAAACCACTGACACCGCGCCAAACTCACCAATCGCACGGGCGTTGGTCAACACCACACCGTACAGCAATGCCCAACGGATATTCGGCAGCGTCACGCGGCGGAACATCTGCCAGCCGGACGCGCCAAGCAGCACAGCCGCTTCATCTTCATTGCTACCCTGGCTTAACATCACCGGCACCAGCTCACGCACCACAAACGGACAGGTCACGAACACTGTCACCAGCACCATCCCCGGCCAGGCAAACATAATTTGCAGGTTATGCTCATCCAGCCATCCGCCAAGCGGGCCGTTAGAGCCGTAAAACAGCAGATAGACCAGGCCGGCAACCACCGGCGAGACAGCAAATGGAATATCCAGCAACGTCAGCAATAGTTGGCGTCCGGGGAAGTTAAAGCGGGTCACCAGCCAGGCCAGCAACACGCCAAACACCAGGTTCACCGGCACCGCAATCAGCGCAATCAGCACCGTCAGCCAGATGGCATGCAGCATGTCCGGGTCCGCCAGATTCTGTAATACCGGCATTAATCCCTTGCTAAACGCCTGCACGAAGATGTAAATCATCGGCACCAGCAAAATAAACGCGGAGACCAGCATGCCCGTGCCGATCAGGAACCATTTCCCCCAGTTGATGCGGGGTGCGCCATAGCGTTTCAATTGGGTAATGTCTGCCATCAGTGACCTACCACACGTCGACCAAAGCGACTTTGCAGAGTGTTAATTGAAAACAGCAGCAACAACGAAGCCCCGAGGATCACAGAAGCAATCGCGCTGGCGGCCGGGTAGTCAAACTCCTGCAAGCGAACAAAAATCATCAGCGAGGTCACTTCCGTCTTCCATGCGATGTTTCCGGCGATAAAAATAACCGCGCCAAACTCACCGAGGCTGCGGGTAAACGACAGCGCAACGCCCGCCACCAGCGCGGGAGACAGCTCCGGCAGCACTACTTTACGGAAACTTTGCCAGCGCGTAGCACCGAGTGTTTCAGCGGCTTCTTCATATTCCGGGCCTAACTCTTCCAGTACTGGTTGCACAGTACGCACCACAAACGGAATGCTGGTAAAGGCCATCGCTACCGCGATACCGAGCCAGGTGTAGGTCACCTTGATATCCAGCTTCGCCAGCCACTCGCCGTAGAAGCCATTAACCGAAAACAGTGACGCCAGCGTCAGACCTGCCACCGCCGTAGGCAGTGCAAACGGCAGGTCCATCAGCGCATCCAACAGCGTACGGCCCGGAAAGCGATAGCGGGTTAATATCCACGCCATCAGCAAACCGAACACGCCGTTAAAAATCGACGCCACAAACGCCGACAGCAGCGTCACTTTATAAGCCGCCACCACCTGCGGATTGGTAATCACATCCCAGTATTGCGCCCAGCTCATTTGCGCCAGTTGCATCACCAGCGCGCTCAGCGGCAGCAGCAATATCAGGCAGACAAACAGTAAGCTGGTGCCCAGGCTCAAAGTGAAGCCGGGCAGCACGCGTCGGGAAGAAACAGCAAACATTTACTTACGCCCCGCCGCCAGCAGTTTGTCCAGCTCACCGCCGCTGACAAAATGTGTTTTCATCACTTCAGGCCACGAGCCAAACTTATCTTCCACACGGAACAATTCGGTCTGCGGGAATTTATCTTTCAGCTTGTCCATTACCTGTGGGTTATTCACGCGGTAGTAGAAATCGGTAATGATGGTTTGCGCCTGCGGGCTGTACAGCCAGTTCAGGTAAGCTTTCGCCGCTTTTTCAGTACCGTTGGCCTGCACATTTTTATCTACCCAGGCCACCGGGAACTCCGCCAGAATGTTGACCTTCGGCACCACCACTTCGAAGCCCTGGTCTTCATACTGTTTACGGATATTGTTCACTTCCGATTCAAAGGTAATCAGTACGTCGCCCAGACCGCGCTCCACGAAGGTGGTAGTTGCACCACGACCGCCGGTATCAAATACTTCCACGTTTTTCAGAAACTGGGTCATGAACTGTTCGGTTTTAGCTTTATCCCCACCGTCCGCTTTATCTGCCGCGCCCCACGCTGCCAGATAGGTATAGCGTGCGTTACCGGAGGTTTTCGGGTTCGGGAAAATCAGCTTCACGTCCGGGCGAACCAGATCGTTCCATTCATGGATATTCTTCGGGTTGCCCTTACGCACCAAAAACGCCATGGTGGAATAGAATGGCGAACTGTTATTCGGCAGGCGGCTTTGCCAGTCGGCAGGGATCAGCTTGCCTTTGTCATGCAGGATCTGCACGTCGGTCACCTGGTTATAGGTCACGACGTCAGCTTTCAGCCCCTGCAAAATCGCCAACGCCTGTTTTGATGACCCGGCATGAGATTGTTTAATCGTCAGTTTGTCGCCGCCGTTATCCTTCGCCCATTGCTGTTCAAACGGCGGATTAAGGGCGGCAAACAGCTCGCGGGAAACATCGTATGAACTGTTCAGCAGTTCCGTTGCCTGCGCCTGCCCCACCAGCAACAGCATGGCTGCCAGCGTCAGTGTTCTTTTTTTCAGTAAGTTAACGGCCATTGCGCACCCTTATAAATTAAATGACTTTCTTATGGTCATCATATTTATAACCAGTGCTAAAGGAGTAACGGTTTTATATACCGTTTGATGATTTGAAAGTTGAAAAGAGAATAAGGGGTACCTCCTCCCCAGCACATGGGGAGGAGACCGGCATCAATCAGACGCCGACGCTTACGCTTTCAGGCAAAGTGCTGCCGCCATCAATCACGTTTTGCGTGCCAGTTAAATAACTGGACTCATCCGATGCCAGGAACGCCGCCAGTTCACCGACCTCAAGCGGGCAGGCCAGACGACGCATCGGGATCGCTTTAGCCATTTCGACTAAAACGGATTCAGGATCTTCCGGGTTAGACTGACGCGCAATGCTTTCCGCCATCGGCGTACGAACGTAGCCAGGGCAAATGGCATTCACGCGAATGCCGGACTGCGCATATTCTACCGCCAGGGATTTGGTCAAACCGATGATCGCGGCTTTCGACAGCGCGTAGGCCGTTTCGCCCGGGTCAGCAACCATATCGCCGGTCACCGATGACATCATCACGATGCGCCCATCTTTGCGCGCAATCATCTCCGGCAGAACGGCTTTCGTCACGTTCCAGACGCCTTTAATGTTGATATCAATGTGAAAATCGCGATCTTCATCGCTCATATCAAGGAAGTTGCCGAGGCGGCATACGCCGGCATTGTTCACCAGAATATCGATTTTGCCTTCAATCTGCTTCGCGCGCGTCACCGCTTCCTTGACCGACGCAAAATCTCTGACGTCAGCGTGAACGGCTGTGCAACGGTGCCCACGCCCAGCCAACTCATCCGCCAGTTTTTCAATCTCATCGGAGATATCCAGCAGGATTAAGTTCGCACCATGGCGGGCAAACGTTCTGGCGATACCCTCGCCAATACCCTGAGATGCGCCCGTAATCAATGCTGTTTTGCCCGTGAGTTTTCCCATTTCAATATTCTCCTTTTGAATATGAAGCCTTCGCTTCATTCACGCAGAAGATACAGCAATAACAAATTAGTGCTGAGGAATAGCTCACTAAATCAGGTTAATCTCAGGTAAAAAAAATCCCCGACGATGCGGGGATGTCTATTTCGTGGCCGATAACAGGATCAGCTCACCATTACAGCGCCATTAAACGGTCCAGCGACGGTGCAAAGTAATAGCCGCCGGTTACCGGTTTGGTGAAGCGCAGCATCGCATCACGCTTACCGTCAGTGTCACCAAACATGCTCAGCAATTGTTGTTCAATGTTGTGCAGACGAGCGCAGTAGGCGCAGAAATAGAGACCATGCGTGCCGCTGGCAGTACCGTATGGCAGGCTCTGGCGCACAATTTTCAGCCCTTTACCGTCTTCTTTGAGGTCAACACGGCTCAGGTGAGAGGTGACCGGACGGTCATCACCGTCAATCTCTTCGTTGGCTTCCTTGGTGCGACCAATCATCATTTCCTGGTCATGGATGCTCATGCGATTAAGCTGCTTCAGGTTATGTTCCCAACGCTGTACAAACACATAGCTGCCACCGGCATCCACGCCATCTTTGATAACGGCAACTTCACGGCGCGTTTCTTCGCCTGCCGGATTTTCCGTACCGTCAACAAAGCCGCTGAGATCGCGCTCTTCGACCCAACGGAAACCGTGGATTTCTTCTTTGACTTCAATACAGTCGCCAAATGCTTCCATTGCCGCGTGCGCAACGGAGAAATTCACGTCATGACGCAAAGAGAGAATATGGATCAACACGTCATATTGGGTTGCTGGTGCCAGACCTTTACCGTAAGGGATAAAGTCTTTTAACTCTTCAGCACCAACGCCGCCGCTCAATGCACGCCAGGTATTGTTGCCAAAAGCGACAACCGCGCCCAGATGCGCATCCGGGAACTTAGCTTCAAAGGTCGCCAGCTTATCGGCGAAGGTTTTGCTGGCCGCACGCAGGGCCTCAACGTCGCCTTTAACATTGGCTTCAATCCAAATCGCCGCACGGCAATGTTCTGGCAAAATGCCACTCTGAACCTGAGACATTGTTCCTCCTGAAAAAAAGATGCCACGACATCGTGGCATTGATGGGCGCTATTCTACCTGTTTTTTTAACAAGCCGATTTGTTCAGACGCAAATTAACGCCGCCAGATAATTTTGCTTACTTTCCACGCTTTCAGCGTGTCGTCAGACGGCATTATATCCTCAGGCCCGCTCCATTCACCGGAAAAAATATAGCTAATATGTTGACTTCCCTCAGCTTTACACTCAACGCCCGCGCTGTCATCGCCGGTTGCTTTTTGGCAATTACCGAAAGCTTTAGTGTAAAGGTCGCTAAACGGTGTACCGATTTCGACACCCGCGGCTGACGAAATATCGTGATCTAATATATCAATACGACTGATGGTTCCCTGGCTGCCGTTGATGACTATCGCCAGCTTGTCGTCTTTCATCGCTTCATAGAAGCGCACCACATTACCGTTATCGGTCTTCATTCCGCTACGCAGGCGGTAATCACCGTCCAGCGCATCAGCAATGGCTTTTTCATCCAGCGGCGTAGCGCCCGTTAACGCTCCGACGCCCTGCTCTGTGACCTGCGTTGAAGAACCAAACCAGTTCCACGGATTGGCGGCAGACCAGTTCACCGAGGACAACGTTGAACACCCGGCCAGTAGCAGCGGCATCGCGCATAAAGTCAAACGCAGTGATTTCATTTCACTTCCTTCCTTATTTATCAACGTTGCTTGGAGTCCGGTTTCCCCAAAAAGTGCCGTTATTCTTTCTCAAGGGAAAAACAGGCGCGCAGACGTTGATTGGTTAACAGCCAGATCAGCGCGACAATATCCGCCACCAGCAGCGCCAGTCCGACGCCATTGAGCGGATCGCCTGCCAGCCACATCACCGGCTGCCAGCACAGCAGCACTAGTTGAGCGAGAATCAATAATCCGCGCAGCCAGCGCCAGATCACCGGAAACGCAAAGCGTCGCCCGCTGAGTAAAAACGCCAACACGGCGGGAACGCCGGGAAGCAACCCCAGCCAGAATGCGTCATGATCGGGATAAAACAGATTCAGCAAGGTGTTGCCCTGCTCACGGGAAGAACCGGCAATCACAAACAAAACCCAGGTGCGTGCCTGCAACAGCAGTACGCACCAGAAGAGAAAAGGCAGGCGCAGACGCCCATGACCATCATAGTCGGCCGGATGAAACTCAGTACTCTTCATCTTCGATCAAACGCTTGCCCAGATTGAGTACATCCGCATGTTCATAGCCCAGACGTTCATACATGCCCTGTACGACGTCGTTATCGTCACGCACCATGATTTGAATCTTCGGACAACCGCGGGCAATGAGCTTTTTCTCCAGCCGGTTGAGCAGCGCATTGGCAATACCGCGTCCGCGAAACTCAGGATGCACGCCCAGGTAATAGGCGGAACCGCGATGCCCGTCGTATCCGCCCATCACCGTGCCGACCACCTCGCCGTTCACTTCAGCAACGAGGAACAAGCTGACGTCATGATTGACTTTACGTTCGATGTCCATTTCGGGGTCGTTCCATGGACGCAGCAAATCACAACGCTCCCAGAGGGTAATCACCTCTTCGAAATCTTCCTGGCGAAAAACGCGTATTTCCATGGTATTGGGTACCTTTTCAGGACGTTAAAAAGCGATTATGGCGCGAACGGCTGATTTAGCCAATATCTGACGCGAAGCGGCGGAAAAAATGGCATAATACGGAATTGTCACGTATTGAAATGAAAAGTAAAACAATTCTTATCTCGATCCGTCGCAACGGACTACGCGATACGATATAACGTTTAGAACCTTTTTTTTACAACTCAGGCCGTATGAGCACTTTTAAACCACTAAAAACACTCACATCGCGCCGCCAGGTGCTGAAAGCCGGGCTGGCCGCCCTGACGCTGTCAGGCATGTCACAAGCCATCGCTAAAGAAGAAGCGCTAAAGACCAGCAATGGACACAGCAAACCGAAAGCGAAAAAATCCGGTGCTAAGCGCGTTGTTGTCCTTGATCCGGGGCACGGAGGGATTGATACCGGCGCAATTGGTCGCAACGGCTCGAAAGAAAAGCACGTTGTGTTAGCTATTGCCAAAAACGTGCGCTCGATCCTACGCAACCAAGGGATTGATGCACGCCTGACCCGCTCCGGCGATACGTTTATTCCGCTCTACGATCGCGTCGAGATCGCCCACAAGCATGGTGCCGATCTGTTCATGTCGATCCACGCCGACGGTTTTACCAATCCGAGCGCTGCAGGTGCTTCGGTCTTTGCCTTATCCAATCGCGGCGCCAGTAGCGCCATGGCGAAATATCTGTCCGATCGTGAAAACCGGGCCGATGAAGTCGCCGGAAAGAAGGCCACTGACAAAGATCATTTGTTGCAGCAGGTGCTGTTCGATCTGGTGCAAACTGACACCATAAAAAACAGCCTGACGTTAGGCTCGCATATTCTTAAGAAGATCAAGCCGGTACACCGTCTGCACAGTCGCAGCACGGAACAGGCCGCCTTCGTGGTGCTAAAATCACCTTCGATTCCGTCGGTCCTGGTCGAAACCTCGTTCATCACCAACCCGGAAGAAGAACGATTGCTGGGTACGGCGGCGTTTCGTCAGAAAATCGCCACCGCTATCGCCAATGGCATCATCAGCTATTTCCACTGGTTTGATAACCAGAAAGCCCACTCGAAGAAACGTTAACCATGAAGCCCGATGCACAGCGCGTAAAACAGTTCCTGCTCAGCCTGCAGGAGGAGATTTGTCAGCAGTTATCCACCGTAGACGGCAGCGAATTTGTTGAGGATAACTGGCAACGCGAAGCGGGCGGCGGCGGGCGCAGTCGGGTGTTGCGTAACGGCGGTATTTTCGAGCAAGCAGGCGTTAATTTCTCTCACGTCCACGGCGATGCTATGCCGGCCTCAGCTACCGCGCATCGCCCGGAGCTTGCCGGGCGCAGCTTTGAAGCGATGGGCGTCTCGCTGGTGGTGCACCCGCAGAATCCCTACATTCCAACCAGCCATGCCAACGTACGGTTTTTTATCGCGGAAAAACCGGGGGCCGATCCCGTGTGGTGGTTTGGCGGCGGCTTTGACTTAACGCCCTACTACGGCTTTGATGAGGATGCGGTTCACTGGCATCGCACGGCGCGGGATCTGTGCCAGCCGTTTGGCGATGACGTTTATCCACGTTACAAAAAGTGGTGCGATGACTACTTCTTCCTCAAGCACCGCAACGAGCAGCGCGGCATTGGCGGGCTGTTTTTCGATGATTTGAATACCCCTGATTTCGACCACTGCTTCGCTTTTATGCAGGCAGTAGGTCAAGGTTACACCGAGGCGTATCTGCCCATCGTCGAACGCCGCAAAATGATGAGCTGGGGCGAGCGCGAGCGTAATTTCCAGCTTTATCGTCGTGGGCGCTATGTGGAATTTAATCTGGTGTGGGATCGCGGCACGTTGTTCGGTTTGCAAACCGGCGGACGCACGGAATCGATTCTGATGTCGATGCCGCCGCTGGTACGCTGGGAGTATGACTGGCAGCCGGAAGCAAACAGCCCGGAAGCTGCCCTTAGCGAGTTTATTCAGGTCCGCGACTGGGTGTAATTGCCTGATGGCGCTACGCTTATCAGGCCTACAACAACGGCAACCCCGTAGGCCGGATAAGACGCGTTAGCGTCGCATCCGGCACAATAGTCTCATCATGCCCACTGGCGCATACGCTGATGCAGCGTCAACGATGGTTTCTCCGCAAACAGCTGCTGGTAGTCGGTGGCAAATTGCCCTAAATGCCAGAATCCCCACTGCATGGCGGCGTCTTTCACCGTCGCACTCTGCGACCATGGGCTTATCAACTCACGGCGCACGGCGTTCAGGCGAATACGTTTCAACCATGCATTCGGGCCAATACCGAGGATCGCGTGAAAGGCGTTTTGCAACGTCCGGCGGCTAACGTGCAGTTGATTGCATAAGTCGAGCACGGTCAGCGGCTCTGACATATTTTCCAGCACATATTCGCGCGCACGCGACAGCAAGCGACGATAACTCTGATGGCTGATGCTCTCCGCAGTCATAATCGGCTGCGCTTCTTCCAGCATGGTGCCCATCGCCAGCAGCAGGTTATCCCCCAACACTTTACGCACCGCGGGTTGGTGAAGGTTTTCAGGATTCTCACTAAACGTCGCCAGCGCCTGCTGCACAAAGCCCCATAGCGCGGCTTTGTGTTGTTCTTTAACTTCCAGCGCCGACTGATTGCGCAGCATATGCAACACCCTTTCCGGGTTATGCAGGAAGTTGGCCTGACGAGCAATGGCCTCTTCCGAAATGACGACACCCAAAATGGTGTAATCATCCGGCGTACTCAGTTCAAACTCCGTCCCGCCTGGGCGGGTGGCAATTTCAGCGCTACCCAAACACTGGGTACCAATAAATCCCTGCTCGCCGCGCGTGGCCGGAATGCCAAACCAAAATGAGTTTGGCCAGACAAGGCACGACTGACGCAGCGCCAGTCCGGTGTATTCACGGAACACCTGAATATCATCGAGCAGGATTTCCGTGAACTCGCCATGAAATTTTCCCGGATGCAACTGGTCGTAGATCTGCTGCCAGGCGGTAATCGTCAGCGCATGCTCATACACATCCGTTGTTCGCCGTTGGTGAACGTTGTCCACTTCCACTTTCGGCGTCAGTTTAACGTCTTCGGGTAATACTTCATGATAAAGATGGTGCAAGTTTGCAGTACGGTTCTTTTTCATGATCTTTTAAGCCGGAAGCTTCAACGAAGCCCCCGGCCCTCCGACAAGTTAATTTTTTAAGCGGTAGCGACTACTGCGTTTACGCAACGCTCCATCAGAAAAGAGCTGTTCCAGCGCATTTCTGGCTTCATCAAGTGACCAGCCAAAGTGGGCAGCCACTTCCCCTGCCGTCATTCCTTGACGGACCGATGCTAACAGCGTCAGAAGTTGGGCAGAGGATTCAGACGTCACTGGGGCGTCCTGTGTCTTCTCTGGTTTCACTTCTGTTTTCGCTTCTGGCTTCTGTTCAGGTTTCTTCGGCTGGCGTTTAAAACCGCCGATCAGCCACTGGGTGTCATCGTCCGGCCGGCCTATTTCCTTACGGCTGATAACACGGCCCGTACGCGCTGCGGCTGCACTGCCAGCATCCAGCGCTGCCCGGCATGCCGCCAGATCGCCTTCCACCACCAGCGTCAGCCGACCAGGATCGAGCACTTCGTGGCTAAGCAGACGCACGTTCGCGGCTTTCAGCATGGCATCGGCCGCGTCCACGGCAGCCACCATGCCATCCACTTCCAGTAATCCCAGTGCATTGATCATCACTACCTCTCTTACGCGCGCTGGATTGGATTACGGGCAATATCCAGAACGGCATCGGTAAAGGCGTTACATGCGGCTTTACAAGCGGCCTGGCTACCGGTCAAAAACGCGGCTGAATAGTTAGTTTCTGACGGCGGTGGTACATAGGTCACCAGTTGTACATCGGCAGATTTCAGCGCGGCATCAATACCAAATGTCGCTTCCAGCGGCGGAGCTACCAGATACGCCATCGGATCACCCAGTCGGCATCCCGCGGTTGCGGAGAGATACGAACCGGTACGCGAAACCACATGCGCCAGGAAGGCGGTATCTTCTGCGTCATTCGCCCACTGGAATGCCGCCCCGCTTTCAATATTGGCCACCATCGCGTCCAGACCCGCGCGAACTTCGGCCGGGTTTGGTCCACCGAGCATAATCAGCACTTCGCCCGATGTTGGAGAAGGACTGTGCGCCGCACCGGCATACAGCGAGCGGCCATAAACCACTTCGACCATTGCCTGTTTTGTCGCTTCGTCTGCGGCAATATACGCCACGTCATCAGAATCTGCTGTGATGAGTCCGAGGCTACGTATATGTGGCGGCAACTTAAGTTCGCGGGCAAAACCGTCATTAACCGAGGCAATCACGCGCATCGCGGTGACTGAAGGTCTAATCAAATCTAATGCTGGCATGATGCCTCCTTAACGGGTCATATTGATGCCGGATGCTTTTTGCTCCAGCATGCGCTTGGCCAAATCCACAATTACTGCTGCCGCTTCAACCGGAGGCGTACCGCCCTGGTGAATGTTCGAGATGCAGGTACGGTCAGCCTCAACGGTGGTTGCCACACGCGGCGAATAGACGGCGTAGCAAGAAAGACTTTCCGACTGACCGAGGCCCGGACGTTCACCAACCAGCAGGATTACCGCTTTTGCACCCAGCAGTTCGCCGATCTGATCTTCGATTTTCACGCGCCCATAGCGAACAAAGAACGGCGTCCCGACTTTCAATCCAGCCTGTTTTAAGCCCGACAACAGCGGCGGCAGGATCTCTTCGTAGTTGGCGGTAATCGCGTCGGTAGACAGGCCATCAGAAATAATCACCTGCACATCCGGATTCATTACACACTGTGATTTCAGTGCTTCAATGGCTTCCGCACTCAGACGACGCCCCATGTCCGGACGCGTCAGATACAGGTTTTTGTCGCTGATTTCCGAGCGCACTTCCAGCAGCCCCTGGGCTTTTACCCACTCTTCCGGTACTTCTTTCAATACCGTATCTTTCGAACGTGAGTGGTCAGCCAGGAAACGCAGCAGCGCCTGGGTACGCGGACGAGGACCGGCACGACCGGTACATACACGCGCAGCGGTGCTACGGCGAAGTTCAGTCAACACCTCTGCACGGTGCGGATTCTCTACGCCAATCCATGCTTTGGCTTCGGCTGAGCCTAAGTCCATCGCGCAGCTTTCACCGGTCGGCGCGGCGCACTGCGTGGTGCTGCATTTTGCTGGTGCTGACGGTTCTTGAGCCTGCGGTTGAGACTCACCCATTGACGCCATTACGCTGCGTACAATTTCTTCAATCTGTTTTTGATCCATCGTGTGTCATCCCCGCGTCATCAGAAGAACAGTGACGGATCGCCCGCCCGTTTGGTCAGGCGACCGTTTGCCATAATGCCCATGGTTTCCAGCCAACGTTCAAACTCCGGCGACGGACGCAGGTTCAGCAGCTGACGCACGGTCGCGGTGTCGTGGAAGGCGGTGGTCTGATAGTTGAGCATGATGTCGTCACCGAGCGGCATGCCCATGATGTAGTTGCAGCCAGCGGTGGCGAGCAGAATCATCAGGTTTTCGTTAAGGTTCTGGTCAGCATCAGCATGGTTGGTGTAGCAGCAGTCGCAGCCCATCGAGATGCCGCTCAGCTTGCCCATAAAGTGATCTTCCAGACCCGCGCGAATAATCTGACGGTCGTTGTAGAGATACTCCGGCCCGATAAAGCCCACCACGGTGTTCACCAGGAACGGATCGTAGTGACGTGCCAGCCCGTAGTTACGCGCTTCCATCGTCACCTGATCGGCGCCGAAGTTCGCGCCCGCGGAAAGCGCAGACCCTTGCCCGGTTTCGAAGTACAGGCAGTTTTCCCCGGCGATACGGTTGAACTCAGCGCCCACTGCACGCGCTTCATCCAGCATGGCCAGCTCAACGCCAAACTCTTTTAAGCCTTTTTCGCTACCGCAGATACTCTGGAAAATCAGCCCGCCCGGCGCACCGCGACGAATCGCTTCGATCTGGGTAGTCACGTGTGCCAGTACGCAGCCCTGGGTCGGGATGTTGAATTTGTCGATAACGCCGTACACGGTATCCAGTACGCGGCTTAAGTTTTCCACGTCATCCGTTACCGGGTTAACACCAATCACCGCATCGCCCGCCCCGAAGGACAGCCCTTCGTAGATTTGTGCCGCAATACTCTGCACGTCATCACGGGTGTCGTTCGGCTGTAAACGGCAGCTGAAGGTGCCCGGCAGACCGATGGTGGTATTGGCCTTTTTGATCACCGGCATTTTCTTACCGCCGTAGATCAGGTCCGCGTTAGAGCAGATTTTTGCTACCGCAGCGACCACTTCCGACGTTAACCCTTTGCGCGTAAACGCAATGTCATCAACGGAGGTTTCATCGCTCAGCACGTACTCGCGCAGCTCGCTGATACTCCAGTTTTTGATACGGTTATATGCCGTTTCGTTGACGTCATCCTGAATCAGACGCGTTACACAGTCCTCTTCATAGGAAATCACCGGGTTATTGCGGATATCCGCCACCGTCATTTCCGACAGTACCTGCTTGGCCGCCACGCGCTCCTGCGAACTGGTTGCAGCCACTCCTGCCAGCACATCCCCCGAACGCAGTTCGTTGGCTTTTGCCAGCACCTCTTTAACATCCTTAAACTGATAAACATTGCCGAACAATGTGGTCTTTAGTTTCATAAGTCGTTCCCTCAGGAAGGAAATGCGAGTGATTTCACCGTCACCGGCACAACCGATCCGCCAAAAAGAGGCGTACCAATGTCGATATAGTCCCCCGCCCGGACAACCACCTCATCGATGACTGCCAGCGGGTGTTGCTGTAACTGTGGGCGTAACAGCATGCCCAGGGCCTTACCAAAATCCTGCTCGGCTACCACCAGCAGGGGATGCGGATTCGGATAGCGCGCGACGAAGGCCAGCAGCGCATCAATCACCGTTAACAGCGCGGCGTAGCGCACCGGCAGTGAACCGGGCAGCGCCAGCACGTAGGCGTCTGTTTGCGGGTCAAGATCGAGCTGCATTAGCGCCTGTTGCCAGGCGGCCACCAAATCAGCCTCATCAACCGGAATCGCCACCGGCAGATTGCGCAGCGGAAGCGCCACACCTTCCAGCCAGATAGTGCTGCCCGAAAGCGACAGCGTATGCGCACCGGCGCCAATCACCGTGGCGCGCACGGTTTGCGCCGGGAACTGCACGTTCATCTCACGCAGGCGCGGATGTTCATGCAGCGCCGTCGCTAACAGCGGGCCAATGTCGGAAAAACAGAATGGATCGGCAGGTTGGTTGCGGTAGCATTCGCCCACCCCGCCGGACAACGTAATCACTTCCGGCTTCACGCCCGCCGGTAACAGGCCGGTTTGCATCAGCGCCTGCGCCAGCGGTGATAACGTGCCGTCAATCACCTCCACAATCAGCGCCGCCATCCGTCGGGCTACCTGAACAAGCTGCACCGCATTGAGGGTTCGGGCGTCGGTGCCCGGACCAAATACGTCATCAACAATCATCTGTCCCGGCTGATGCGCATGCACAACGCGCCCCTGGCCGTCCGTTTCCAGCAATCGTCCGCCGACGTTGAGGCAAGCCGAACCGCTGACCTTTCCGGCATCGAACAGAACGTAGTTCGACGTACCGCCACCGATGTCGATATTCAGTACGCGGCACAACTTCTGCTCGGACAGGGTTTGTGCCCCCGCACCGTGACCGGCAATCACCGATTCCAGATGCGGACCGGCGCTGGCCACCACAAAATCCCCCAGCGACTGAGAGAGCGCCATCACCGCCGGTCGCGCATTGCGGGTTTTGGCACTTTCTCCGGTGATGATGATCGCGCCGGAATCGACAGTCTCAGGCGCAATACCCGCCGCCTGATACTGGGCGAGGATCAGCGCCTTAAGTTCGGCCTCTTTCAACCCGCCCTGCTTATCAACGGGGGTAAAGAACACCGGGCTTTGCCAGCTAATTTCGCGTTTGATGAATTCGTAGCGCGGCACCTGCGACACTGCCGCACGGTTAACCAGTTCAAGGCGCGAGAAAATCACCTGAGTGGTAGTGGTGCCGATATCGATACCGACGCTCAGTAGCTGGCGAGTATTCACGATTGCGCCTCCGGGTTGGTTTCTACTTCTGCTGGCACATCTTCATCTTTCGGTACCAACAGCATAGCCACACCAATCGCCGTCACGCCGCCAATCAACTTGCCGACAATCATCGGGAAGATCATCGCGTTCATGTTGGCAGCGGCGAAGCCTAAGTGGTCACCCAATGCAAAGGCCGCGGAGACCGCAAAGGCGCAGTTGATCACTTTGCCGCGGGTATCCATATTCTTCATCATGCCGAACATTGGGATGTTGTTCGCCAGCGTCGCGACCATGCCGGCAGCCGCAATATTATTGATTTTTAACAGGTTACCGACACTCATCAGCGGTTTTTCAAACCAGCGAGTCAGCAGCAGTACCATTGGGTACGCACCGAGCAGTACGCAGGAAATAGAACCGATAACTTCGATGGCGCGCATCACTTCACCCGGCTTGTCGCCCGGAGCCATGAAGATAGGATCAAGACCTGGGATCAGCTCCCAGCCGAGCAGGAATTTAACCACCGCTGCTGCCAGGCCGATGGTGATCAGCGCCACCAGGAATTTCGCGAAGATCTGGAAGCCGTTGATCATTTTTTCCGGGATGAATTTCAGTCCCAGCGCCACCAGCACAGCCACGATCAACACCGGGATCATATTCATCAGGATCAGCGCGAAGGTGAATTCCACCGGCTGTCCGTTGATTTCGACGCCGGAGTACATCGCAATCAAACCGCCCGCAATACAACCAATTGGAATGGTGACAATACCCGCCAGCACGCCCAGCGCCAGATAACGACGGTCAGACGGTTCAATAATCCCCAGCGCAACCGGAATGGAGAAGACCAGCGTCGGCCCCATCATCGCCCCGAGGATCAGGCCAGAGTACAGCCACGCCGCAACGTCGCCGCCCGCCAGTTCTTTCGCCAGGAAGAAGCCACCCATATCGCACGCCAGCAGCGTTCCGGCAAACATCGACGGGTTCGCGCCCAACATTTCATACAGCGGAATAATTACTGGCCCGAGCACATGCGCCAGAACCGGTGCCAGCGCGGTCATACCGACCATCGCCAGGCCCAGCGCGCCCATCGCCATAAAACCTTCTTCAAACTGGCCGCCCGATCCCTCAATACTCTTACCGAACTTCCCGAGGAAGCGTGCCGAACCGCCGAACTGCGACAGGATCCTGTCCACGGCGGCAATCAGCATAAAGAACATCATGATGTACATGATGATTTCGTTAATTCCCATAGCCCCTACTCCCTGTCATTTGTGATTTGTAGGCCGGATAAGACGTTTACGTCGCCTCCGGCATTAACGCCGTGTTATTGCCGGATGGCGGTGCGAGCACCTTATCCGGCCTACAGGCATTACCCGGCAGCCGCGTACAGGTCGATGATCTGTGTCTGCGTGGCGGTGCGTGGGTTACTGCGAATACAAATATCCTCCAGCGCGGCGTGAGCCCATGCGCTGTACTGCTCGGGCTTTGCCCCAACGTCAGAGAGTCGTTTGGTCTGGCCCACTTCGCTAATCAACTCGCTGACCGCGTTGATAGCATCACGATCGTCCGATTTCTTGTTGGTTAACGCGCGTCCGATATGGCTGAAGCGCTCACGACACACCATGCGGTTGAACCCCATTACCGTAGGAAGCAGCATGGCGTTAGCCTGTCCGTGTGGAATGTGCAACGTCGCCCCCGGCTGGTGCGCCATCGCATGGCACAGGCCAAGCCCAGCGCTGGAAAACGCCATCCCGGCCATACAGGAAGCCAGCAGCATGCTTTCGCGCGCAGCCAGATCCTGACCGTAGCCGACGGCCTTCGGCAGCGATTTACCGATCATCGCTATCGCGCCAATCGCCAGGCTGTCGGTAAACGGCGTCGCGTTCAGTGCGCTATACGCTTCAACGGCGTGCGTCAATGCATCAATCCCGGTCATCGCCGTTACGTGTGCAGGCACGCCTTCCGTCAATGCGGCGTCAAGGATCGCCACATCCGGCATCAGAGTTGCGTGGGCCAGCACTTTTTTGAGTCCGGTCGCGGCGTCAATAATCACCGTGACGTTCGTGGTTTCTGAGCCCGTTCCGGCGGTAGTCGGTACGGCAATCAGCGGCAGACGCGGGCGTAACACGCTACGCTCGTCCATGTCAGCCAGCGTCTGGGTAGGATTGGTCACCAGCAACGCCACTGCCTTGGCGGCATCCAGCACGGAACCGCCACCGAAAGCCACGACGCCGTCGCACTTTGATTCACGCAGTTGCGCGACTGCCGCGCAGACGTCCGTAATGCACGGTTCACCTACCGGACATGGCCACAGCGTCATTGCCACACCTTTCATCGCCAGGCTGCGCTCCAGTGCGGCGGTCATCCCCGCCTGATGCAGAAAGCTGTCAACCATGACGAACATATGCGTCAGTCCGCGCGTTTGTGCTTCCTGTCCGCAGGTACTGAGCGCTCCCAGTCCACATAACGTAACCGGGGGAACGCTAAACGTTTTTACGCGTTGCAGATTCAGGGTATCGAATGCCTGAAAGAGCGCGGTCTGCAATTCAGCTTGCATAGATTCCTTCCGCTTTTTCTTTTCCGCTGTTTGCAATCGCCAGCGGAGTCATAAACAGGCTGTGCTGGGGTAAATGCACCTGCAGTTCCGGGAAACGCTTACGGAACAGTTCATCAACGCCCGGCTGCATACAGGAGCCACCCGCCAGCCACAAATCAGCGACACTCTGTCCGGCAATATGGTGCGCCACGATTTCTGCCATCTTTTCGTAGACAGGCTTCACCACCGGCCAGATTTCTTTGCCATTGCTGCGCTTGTACTGCTCGGCTTCCTCCAACTGGATACGACGGTTCCCGGCCAGCGTCAGAGAGATATGGTGCCCGCCGGTCGCTTCATCAGCGGAGTAAGTCACTTTTCCCTGTTTAACAATTGCAATCCCGGTAGTGCCACCACCAATATCCACCACTCCGGCGTTATCAAGCTGCAACAGATCCGCCACCGCGGTTGGTTCGTCGAGGACATGGCTCACTTCAAGCCCGGCAGACTCCAGCACGTTAATAGAGATGCGTGGGTCAGTTCCCGGTGGAAACGAGGTTGCCGCATGGGTAAAACGGCAACCCAGCTGTTGTTCGAGCGTATCGAGATGGCGACGAACGATGGTCACCGCACCAAAGAAATCCCAGACGATGCCATCGCGCACGACATCGGCCCAGTCCAGGCAAACCGCGACCGGCTGTCCGTCACTGTCCACAACCATCGACACCACATCACACGTTCCCAAATCAATGCCCAACCACAGCGGTGAATCGCTCTTTGCGGGCGTCTGGTTACATAGCGTTGCCGCTTTTAGCAGTCTGGGTGTCAACCAACGTTGTTCGTCGTGCGCCATCTCATTTACTCCTTATACAATTCTGAAGGCGTCTACCAACACACAGCGACGCAGACGCACAAACGTACGCGCACTGGTCACCCCTTCCCCGGTTGGTGTGGTAATGGTCATCGTGGTCCAGCCTTCACCGCCCAGTCCAAGACCGGCAATGCACGGTCCGTTCTTAACGAAGATGCTGGTATCAATGGCGTTTGCCATACGGTTCATATTTTCGATATTGCGTGAGTGCATCGCCGCCGTATGGTGGCAGCCGCCTTCCAGCTTGACCGCCAGTTCAATGGCTTCATCGACGTTGGCAACCCGTACGACCGGCAGCACCGGCATCATCAGTTCGGTAACGGCAAACGGATGCGTCGCGGAGGTTTCGACGAATAACAGACGGGTTTGCTCCGGTACGTTCAGACCAATCGCCGCAGCGATTTTTCCGGCATCGCGCCCGACCCAGTCACGACTGACTGTGCCTTTACCGCGCTCATCGATATTTTTCAGCAGCACCGGCTGCAGCTGTTCGGCTTGAGCCGCGGTCAGTTTCACCGCATGCTGGCTTTCCATCAGACGCATCAGTTCATCAGCGACGCTATCGACCACGATCAGCACTTTTTCGTCGGCGCAGATGATGTTGTTGTCAAACGATGCACCTTTGACTATCGACTGCGCCGCGCGTGCCAGGTCAGCCGTTTCATCAACCACCACTGGCGGATTACCCGCACCAGCGGCAATCAGACGTTTGTTGGTGTGCTTACGCGCGGCGTCCACTACGGCTTCACCACCGGTCACCACCAGCAGGCCGATACCTGGGTACTTGAACAGACGCTGGGCAGTCTCGATATCCGGGTTGGCAACCGTCACCAACAGGTTTGCCGGACCGCCTGCGGCAACCACCGCCTGGTTAAGCAGAGTGATAGCGCGCTGAGAGACTTTTTTCGCCGCCGGATGCGGTGCGAAAACCACGCTGTTACCAGCGGCAATCAGGCTGATGGCGTTGTTAATGACGGTCGCGGCCGGGTTGGTGGATGGGGTTACCGAGGCCACCACGCCCCACGGCGCGTTTTCAATCAGCGTCAGACCGTTATCGCCGGTCAGAACCTGTGGAGACAGGCATTCCACACCCGGCGTGCCGCGCGCCTGCGCCACGTTTTTGGCAAATTTATCTTCGACACGTCCCATGCCGGTTTCAGTGACGGCAAGTTCCGCTAATTCTCTGGCGTGCTTTTCGCCCGCCTCACGTAGAGCCGTGATAGCCAGTTGGCGCATGGCGACGCTTTTCAGCCCCTGCTGGGCCAGTTTTGCTGCCGCCACTGCGTCATCCAGGGAGGCAAAAACGCCCATTTCTTGAACGGCACTGACGGGTTGGCTGCTGTCTTTCATTTTCAGCAGTACCGCTTTCACGACCTGTTCAATATCCTGTTGATTCATGATTTTCTGCCTTATTTATGGAAGATCACCTGACCACCTGCCACCACTTCATCGACAATGCCAATCACGCACAGATCGACAGGCGATGATTCATTCCGGTGCGCCTGACGGGCGGAGCTTCCGCTGACCAGCAGCACCCACTCTCCGGTTCCCGCCCCGATGCTGTCGATAGCAACAGCACATTGCCCATCGGGATTTCCCTGGGCGTCAATCATTTCCACCATCAGCAACTTGTCGTGCGCGAGCCCCTGATGGCGTACGGTACAAACAATTTGTCCTGTAACGATTGCCAGTTTCATACGCGCCTCCGTGGCATATTTCAGGTAAAACCTCCCCCTACCCTCCGCAGAAGGTAATGTGAAAAGGAGAGAGGGTGACGCCAGCAATGAAGTCTGTGGCGTCACATGGACGACTTACATGTCGTTGCTGTCGCCTTTAAAGCTGATCGGGAACACTTCTTCCAGATCGCCGTGCGGACGTGGGATCACGTGTACTGAAACCAGCTCGCCAATACGCTGTGCTGCCGCAGCACCTGCGTCCGTTGCAGCTTTACATGCCGCTACGTCGCCACGGACCATGGCAGTGACCAGACCGCCACCGATCTGCTTCACGCCAACCAGTTTCACGCGTGCCGCTTTAACCATTGCGTCAGAAGCCTCAATCAGTGCAACCAGGCCCCGGGTTTCAATCATTCCTAATGCTTCCATTGTGTTTTCCTCTCATTAAGGGGTCCAGAACGGGACCTAAACAACCAGTGTTTGTGAGGCGTTTTCACGACTCATGTCAGTCTGGCGCGGCACTGCTGCCACCAACGCCAGTTCGATAATTTCCTGTACGCTACAGCCACGAGAGAGATCATGAAGCGGTGCGGCAAGCCCTTGAATCAACGGACCTACTGCGCGATACCCTCCCAGACGCTGAGCGATTTTGTAGCCAATATTGCCTGCCTCCAGCGATGGGAAGACCATCACATTGGCATTGCCCTTTAACGGACTGGCTGGCGCTTTTTGCGCAGCGACATCCGGAACAAAGGCGGCATCAAATTGCAGTTCTCCGTCCACGGTAAGCTGCGGGGCACGCTCACGAACGATCTCGGTCGCCTGCTGCACGTTAGCGACGTTAGGATGGCGAGCACTGCCATTGCTTGAAAACGACAGCATGGCGACGCGCGGCTCTTCACCAGTGATCGCCTGCCATGTCTGTGCGCTGGCAATCGCAATATCCGCCAACTGTGCGGCGGTGGGCTGCGGTACGACGCTGCAATCGGCAAAGCCTAATGACGGCCCAAGGTACTGCGGCAGCATCAGGAAAATTGACGACAGCGTTTTACAGCCAGGCTGTAGCCCGATAATGCGTAATCCGGCACGCAGCACGTTCGCTGTTGATGAGAGATTGCCCGCAATACAGACGTCAGCTTTACCCGCGCTGACCATTGCAGCGGCGAACATCAGCGGATCGTTGAGTTTTTCCAGCGCATCCGCAGGCGTTTTATCTCCCGCGCGGGCCAGCCAGCGCAGCGCAAACTCTTCGCGCATTGGCTGATTGCTTTGCGGATCGATAACCTGAATGCCATCCATTGCCACCCGGTGGCTGAGGGCAAACTGGCGCAGCGCAAACGGACTGGCGACGAGAATGGGATGTGCCAGACCGTGCTGATGCAGGTAATTCGCCGCCTTCAGCACCCGGACATCCAGCGCATCCGGGAACACCACCCGTGCAGGTGAGCGTTGGGCGAGTTGACGAGCACGTTCAATGATCATTGCTTCTCCCCCAGTCGCTGTTGAATTTGGTTAACCGTCAGCGGATGCTTCGCAACGCTCAGAATCATCATCACGTAGACCGTACTGGAAAGGCGATTGAGCGCCTGCATAATGTCCGGTCGCATAACCTCAAAACTGCGAGTGATGAACACCTGGGCCGCCACCGTCTCCGTTTCACGGACTTTGGTACGCAGCAAATTAAGCAGCGCGCAATCACGTCCGTGGCTGGCCTCCGGCACCAGATGGTCGTGGTCCAGATAGCGCAGCGGTTGATGCGAAAGACGGTGTAAATCTTCGTCACTTAAACCCACGACAGCTTGTGCTGCCAGCGGCTCATCCATGGCATCAGCGCGCATAATATTGCCCAGGCGCGAGCGGATATCCGCCAGCCACGGCTGCCACGGTTCTGCCATCTCAATCTGCAACCACACGGCCAGGGCGATGGTGCTGTCCAGCGCGGCGCGAAATCCCAGACGCGGATCGCTTTTGGCGACCATCTTGTCCGCCGTCAGATGCGTCAGGGTGTCCGGTTTCTTCACCACCGGTTGATGACACAGTTCGCAGCTGGCCTGTGGATGCGTATCGCTGCTGGTTAATCCATGCACCGGCTGCGGCTGCTGTTCTTCGTCATCAATAAACAGGCTGCCCTGCTCGTCGATAAACTTAATACGCAGATGTCGGCTTTCCAGTAATTCCCGGGCAGACGGCGTCAGGCGAGCGTCAGCGGGGAGATGAATTTCAGCCCCTTCGCTGAGCGTATGATTCGCTCTGAGCCATGCTTCGGTAATGAAATCCTTCATACATCCGCCTTAGCAGGACTGCCAGTTCGCAGGCCAGGCCACATACAGAAACTTCACCGTCGATGGCGTACCAAATTCGATGCTGGAACCTTTCGGGATAAACATTACGTCCCCGGCTTTTGCAATCATGGTTTCGCCTTCGTGGCGAACGTGCAGCTCGCCTTCCAGAATCATGTCGATTTCGTCGTAGTTCAGCGTCCATGGGAAAAAGGCGTTATCCCACTGCATAAACCCGGCGGCCATACTGCTACCGTCCTGGTCGGTCACCAGATCGGTTAAGCCCACGCAGTGCGGCTGCGCGCCGTCAAAACGACCAAACTTCACGCTGCTGCCGTCGATGACTTTGACGCCGCCTTTGCCGGTTACCGAGTTAAAGCTCGGCTGCATTCCGCCCTGTTCCAGCGACTGCTTCTCCTTCATAACTTTGTCCATCAGCTGGGCGACCAGGCTTTCGGTAAACTGCCCTTCCGGTAACTGCGCAATGATGGTTTCGCGAATGCGCTGGCTTTCCGTTTTGCCATCATCAACCGCCGCCGGTACAGCAGCAGTTGACGCGGATTCCTCGCATTCACTGATGGTAACGCCCAGCAGCTCCGCAACTTCGCGCGCCTCCGGGGTGATGATGCTGGCGCGCAGAACAACCGACATTTCCTGTTCGCCGCGTGCGTGGGCCGCACGAATATCATTAGCTGTGATGAGTTTTTTCACCTGCCCTTTCCTCCTTTTGGCTGAGCTCAGTCAGATAATCCACCAGGTGCTGCACGCTGCGCGGGTCATGGCTATTGAGCTCAAAAATCGGCTCCTGAAACCCCATCCCGCGAAGTAGTTGTCGCGTTGCGGCGACGTCGGCATCCGGCATGTCCGTTTTACTGATAACGGCGATTTGTCGTTTACTGGCGCCGATATCCAACAGCCCGGCAGGTAAGCGACTTTCTTTATCATTTGCCGCGTGTATATAAATCAACGTATCGACATCCTGCAGCGTGGTAATTAAGGCGTGATACCAGCGCGGATGGCTAAAATATTCCCCTGGCGTATCGATATCGCCATTTTTATTAAACTCCACGGCCTGTGTTTTTCTGGCGAGGGAATAATTCCCCTGTAGCGCATTAAAGAGCGTTGTTTTCCCCGCCCCCACCGTACCGACAAATGCAATACGTTTCATCGCCGCCTCTGATTAACTTTTTGTCAGGTTGCACAAAGTGAAATTTAATAATCGACCCAGACCGCTTACCGTCTGTAATAACGCTTCTTCTACTGCGCCTACCGAACCGTAGATCACCAGTGCGCCGCTGAATCTATCGAGAAAACCGATATGTACATCCGCCGCCTTCATGGCTAAGTCACCGGCAATCATCGCGGTTTCGCCTGGCGTCAGCGTCATGATGCCGATAGCGCCCGCTTCGGGAACGCCGATCTTTTTCGCTAATTCCTCGCCGGGGTGCGCAATGAGATGCGCCAGCGTGACCTGTTTCCCCGGCACAAATTCCTGAATAATGCGTTCTTTTTCCATTGCTCACCGCCTCCGCTAAAACTGCCCTCATCGTGGCAATTTTTTGTCAGAGTAAATAACAAAATTCGGCAACCAGGTTTAAAAGGTGAAGTAGATCACTAAGAAAGGGAAAATAAAAAGGCGCGGGAGAAACCCGCGCCGGAAATAAATTAAAGTGAAATTACAGCGGCTGCGTTTGGGCTTCTACAACCGCCAGCGCCACCATATTAACGATACGACGAACAGAGGCGATCGGCGTTAATACGTGAACAGGTTTCGCAACCCCCATCAGCACCGGGCCAACCGTTACGCCTTCAGAACTGGAAACGCGTAGTAAGTTGTAACTAATACGGGCCGCTTCCATATTTGGCATCACCAGAATATTCGCTGAGCCTTTCAACGGACTGTCCGGCATGCGGTCATTACGGATGCTTTCCACCAGCGCGGCGTCGCCGTGCATTTCGCCGTCAATCATCAACTCTGGCGCGCGCGCCTTAATCAGCTCCAGCGCGTCGCGCATTTTGCTGGCCGACGGACAGTTAGAGGAACCAAAGTTGGAGTGCGACAGCAACGCCACCTTCGGTTCGATACCAAAGCGACGCACGGTCTCTGCCGCCATCACGGCGATTTCCGCCAGTTGCTCAGGCGTAGGATCGTCGTTGACGTAGGTATCGGCGATAAAGGTGTTACCGCTTGGCAGCAGCAAGGCGTTCATCGCCCCGGCAGTATGCACGCCGTCGCGATGACCAAATACCTCTTTCACCACGCTGAAGTGCTCATGGTAGTCGCCAATCGTACCGCAGATCATCGCATCCGCTTCGCCGCGCTGTACCATGATTGCGCCGATCACCGTGGTGTTGGCGATCACCGCACGCTGCGCCTGCTCTTGGGTAATCCCACGACGCTTCATAATCTGGTAGTACTCGCTCCAGTACTCTTTAAAGCGCGGATCGGACTCATTGTTGACGATTTCAAAATCGACGCCCGCTTTGATCTGCAGACCCAGTTTCTGGATGCGCATTTCAATAACGCTTGGACGACCGATCAGGATCGGCTTCGCCAGCCCTAACGTGATCAGCTCCTGGGTAGCGTGCAGTACGCGCGCTTCTTCCCCTTCGGTCAGCACCACGCGCTTCGGCGCTTTGCGTGCCAGGGAGAAAATCGGCTTCATGAACAGGTTGGTTTTGTAGACGAATTCAGTCAGCTTATCGATGTAAGCGTCAAAGTCGGCAATCGGACGCGTTGCCACGCCGGAGTCCATCGCCGCTTTCGCCACAGCAGGGGCGATTTTGACGATCAGACGCGGGTCGAACGGTTTCGGAATGATGTATTCCGGGCCGAAGCTCAGGTCCTGATCGCCATAAGCAGAGGCCACCACTTCACTCTGCTCGGCATGCGCCAGCTCAGCAATGGCGTGCACCGCCGCCAGTTTCATCTCTTCGTTGATGGCCGTCGCACCAACGTCCAGCGCACCGCGGAAGATGAACGGGAAGCACAGGACGTTGTTAACCTGGTTCGGGTAGTCTGAACGACCGGTACAGATGATGGCGTCGGAACGCACCTCTTTTGCCAGCGGCGGCAGGATTTCCGGCTCCGGGTTGGCGAGTGCCAGAATCATTGGCGCACGCGCCATCTTCTTAACCATTTCCTGCGTCAGCACTTTCGGGCCCGAGCAGCCGAGGAAAATATCTGCGCCGTCAATAACATCATCCAGCGTGCGCTTACCATCATCCACCACCGCGTAAGCCGCTTTGGTTTCCGCCATGTTCGGTTCGCGGTCTTTGTAAATCACGCCTTTGGAGTCACAGACCACAATATTGTGTTTCTGCATACCCAGCGCTACCAGCAGGTTCATACAGGCAATCGCCGCCGCACCTGCACCAGACACCACCATGCGCACGTCAGAGATATTTTTCTCAACCACCCGCAGACCGTTCAGAATTGCGGCAGTACTGATGATTGCCGTACCGTGCTGGTCATCGTGGAAGACCGGAATATTCATGCGTTCGCGCAGTTTTTGCTCAATGTAGAAGCACTCCGGCGCTTTGATATCTTCGAGGTTGATACCGCCAAACGTGGGTTCCAGGGCCGCAACCACATTGATAAATTTATCCGGATCGAGTTCATCGACTTCAATGTCGAACACGTCGATCCCGGCGAATTTCTTAAACAGAACGCCTTTACCTTCCATCACCGGTTTGCCGGCCAACGCGCCAATGTTGCCGAGACCCAGCACCGCTGTACCGTTGGAAATAACCGCAACCAGGTTGCCGCGCGCGGTGTATTTGTAGGCTGCCAGCGGGTCCTTTTCAATTTCAAGACACGGTGCAGCCACACCCGGCGAATAGGCCAGCGCCAGGTCGCGCTGCGTTGCCAGAGGCTTGGTTGGAGAAACCTGGATTTTACCGGGTACCGGAAATTCGTGGAAATCGAGGGCGCTTTGTTTTAACTGGTCATCCATCTTGTTGTTCCTTTCACGTATCTATCAAAAAAGTGGCGCGGGTAACCATTCTACTGAGCCGCACATTATCACCTCAGTCAACGGCACAAACTTTGAAGGTCCCCAAACTCTCACCATTCAAAGAAAGAATTTGTTATCAATTTATAACAGCCATGTTACCTGCTTAATCCAGCAATACCATGCTTGTCTGCTATGCTTTTTGCTGACAACGCCCGCAATTTTCCCAAAAGTGTGAATCACAACACGCATCTAACACTTTACTTTTCAAGGAGTATTTCCTATGACCCGTAAAGAGCTTGCCAATGCCATTCGTGCGCTAAGTATGGATGCCGTCCAAAAAGCAAACTCCGGCCACCCTGGAGCACCAATGGGGATGGCCGATATCGCCGAAGTGCTGTGGAACGATTTTCTACGCCATAACCCGGCCGATCCCACCTGGTACGATCGTGACCGGTTTATTCTGTCCAACGGCCACGCCTCAATGCTGCTTTACAGCCTGTTGCATCTTTCCGGTTACGACCTGCCGATCGAAGAATTAAAGAACTTCCGTCAGCTCCATTCGAAAACGCCAGGTCACCCGGAAATTGGCTACACACCGGGCGTGGAAACCACCACCGGACCGCTGGGCCAGGGGTTAGCCAACGCCGTCGGCATGGCCATTGCCGAGCGAACGCTGGCAGCGCAGTTTAACCAGCCAGACCATGAGATTGTTGACCACTTTACCTGGGTCTTTATGGGCGACGGCTGTCTGATGGAGGGTATTTCACACGAGGCTTGTTCGCTGGCGGGCACGTTGGGGCTTGGCAAACTCATCGGCTTCTACGATCACAACGGCATCTCGATTGATGGCGAAACCGACGGCTGGTTTACCGACGATACTGCAAAACGCTTTGAGGCTTATCACTGGCATGTGGTGCACGAGATTGACGGTCATGACCCTGAGGCGGTGAAAAAAGCCATTCAGGAAGCGCAGGCTGTTACCGATAAACCGTCGCTGATTATCTGCCGCACGGTGATTGGTTTTGGCTCACCAAATAAAGCCGGGAAAGAGGAAGCACACGGCGCTGCGCTGGGCGAAGAAGAGGTGGCGCTGACCCGGCAGAAACTGGGGTGGCATCATCCTGCTTTTGAAATCCCCAAAGAGATTTACCGGGCGTGGGACGCACGCGAGAAAGGCGAAAAAGCGCAACAGGGCTGGAAGGAGAAATTCGCAGCTTACCAACAAGCCTACCCGGAACTGGCGGCAGAGTTTACTCGCCGGATGAGCGGTGGGCTGCCGGAAAAGTGGGAAGAAACAACTCAGAAATATATTACCGAGCTGCAGGCCAATCCGGCCAAAATCGCCACCCGCAAGGCCTCGCAAAATACCCTAAACGCTTACGGGCCTATACTGCCTGAGCTGCTTGGCGGATCGGCGGATTTGGCCCCCAGCAACCTGACCATCTGGAAAGGCTCCTCCTCTCTTAAAGAGGATCATGCAGGAAACTACATTCACTACGGCGTGCGGGAATTTGGCATGACGGCGATTGCCAACGGTATCGCCCATCACGGGGGCTTCGTACCGTACACCGCCACGTTCCTGATGTTTGTCGAATATGCCCGAAATGCCGCGCGTATGGCGGCGCTGATGAAGGCCCGACAAATCATGGTTTATACCCACGACTCAATTGGTCTGGGGGAAGATGGTCCTACGCACCAGGCCGTTGAACAGCTCGCCAGCCTGCGTCTAACGCCTAATTTCAGCACCTGGCGACCATGCGATCAGGTTGAGGCGGCGGTAGGCTGGAAGCTGGCAGTCGAACGTCATGACGGGCCAACGGCGCTGATCCTCTCGCGGCAGAATCTGGCACAGGTTGAGCGCACGCCAGAGCAGGTGCAGCAAATTGCCCGCGGCGGCTATGTGCTCAAGGATGGCGGCGGTAAGCCGGATGTTATTTTGATTGCTACCGGTTCAGAAATGGAAATCACGCTGCTGGCAGCGGAAAAACTGACCGGCGAAGGTCGTAACGTGCGAGTGGTTTCTCTGCCCTCAACCGATATCTTTGACGCCCAGGATGAGGCGTACCGGGAATCGGTCCTGCCAGCAAACGTCAGCGCTCGCGTGGCGGTAGAAGCAGGAATTGCTGACTACTGGTACAAATATGTCGGGCTGAAAGGGGCAATTGTTGGGATGACGGGTTATGGAGAGTCGGCTCCAGCGGACAAACTGTTCCCGTTCTTCGGCTTTACGGTAGATAACATCGTCGACAAAGCGCACAAGGTGCTTAACGCGTGATCCACAGTGTGGGCCAGGCATCTGGCCCATGCCAGTTATCGCAGCTTGGCTCCTGGGCATAGCGCACCAGGCGAAAACGTTGACCGTCGTAGCGCCAGCGGGTCTGGATACCGCAATCTGCCAACCCTCGTCCTTTAGCGAGGGTGACCAGCTCCCGCGATTTCTCGTCAAACGTCGCGTTGGTCAGCTCCATATCGCGACTTTCTGCATCCGTTTTAAACGGCAGGTTTAACCGTACCGCGCGTGAAGTCAACGGAGTCGTACGTGAAACCACCCACGCCAGATCGATGGTGTTATACGCCCCGGCCTCACAGCCAATCATCAGCAGCGCTTTATCATCCGTTAGGGCCGTGACGCGCATCTCGCGACGCAGCGGATCGATAGAGCAGCGAATACCGTTGATCCGCCAGTTACCATAGTCCAGCAGTTCACTGCGCTCCTGCTGTGTGAGAGGCGTTGGCGTTGGATTAATGACCGCTACACCTTTCAGCGCGGGGGCCGGAGGTACGCTGAGCGGAGGCTCGTCACCTTTTTCAATCCATGCGGTTTCGCTCCCCACCCGTTTTTGCTGGGCGTCGATAAACAACAACGCGGCTTTTAGCCCGACCAGCGAAAGGTTTTGCGCACCTTTTTGCAGGCTAATCGCCTTCGCGTCCTGTACGGTTTGTAAAAATGTGCTGATGGTGGCCGGATCATCGGTCGTCACCTGCCAGGGAGTTATGCGCCAATGTTCGCCGCTCAGCGAGAGTGGCGCACCATCCAACAGCAGACGCGGCGCAATATCGCTCTCTTTGACGCTGGACGATTCCAGCCCGCCCAGCTCAATACGCAACACGGCATCGGTATGTGCCCCGGCGCTGCGGCTCAAGGTCATGACCAGGCCGTGGTGCTCCCCGGTATTGCGCGCCACGCAAAAATTTTGGTTATTACACGTCACCTGCCAGTCAGAAAACGCCTGTTGCGCGGGCGCAGCCCACAGCAAACGGGCGGGTAGCAACCCGAGCAGGAAAAGGAGAATAACGCGATAGCGCATGGACGGTACAACCCCGAAGTCAAAACACACAGCCTAAGCGGTATCTTCCTTGCGCGACTGATGTGGCTCAATAAGAATCGTCGGATTGGCCGTAAATTTGTAAAGAAATATAAATCCCGCGCATCAGTCCATGAGATGCGATGACTGCAAATAGTTCAGTAATAGCACCGTTTTACCGTCACGGATCTCACCTGTTTTGATCATTTCCAGCGCCTGTGTGAACGGCAGTTCCAGAACTTCAATATCTTCATCTTCCACGCCGCCACCCGCGTTTGCACGCTGGCTGTCACTGTATTGTGCGATGAAGAAGTGGATTATTTCCGTCACACCGCCCGGCGACATGTATAGCTCAAACAGTTTACGTACTTCACCCACTTCAAAGCCGGTCTCTTCAATCGCCTCTTTTCGAATACATGCTTCCGGTTCGTCGTTATCCAGCAGCCCGGCGCAGGTTTCAATCAGTTGACCGTCTTCGTTACCGTTGACCCATGTCGCAACGCGAAACTGGCGGATGAGCACCACCGTTTTCTTCTCCGGGTTATACAGCAGGATTGTGGCGCCGTTGCCACGATCGTAAACCTCACGTTTGTGACGGATCACCTCTCCATTCTTACGGGTCAGGTCATAAGTGATATTGCGCAGGACGAAGTAGTTATCGGAAAGGACTTTATCTTTGATGAGGGTAATTTTTTGCGACATACCGGCTCCACAGCAAGAAGTGAGAAATAATACTACGCCGTGAAACCGGGTTTGTCTTGGAACAATGTAGGCCTGATAAGCAAAGCGCCATCAGGCATTCATGCGGCACATTGCCGGATGGCAACGCTAACGCGTTTTATCCGGCCTACTCGCCGATTAATGAGATTTGACTGATTTTACGCCCAGCCAGTCGACGATCCCCTGGGCAGCATGCCGCCCTTCCGCCATGGCCGTCACCACCAGGTCCGCACCGCGTACCGCGTCGCCACCGGCAAAGATTTTCGGGTTACTGGTTTGATAACGGTATGCGCTTTCAACATCGGCGGCAATGCGCCCCCAGTTATCGACCTTAACGCCATGCGACTCCAGCCACGGCATGCCGTGTGGGTGAAAGCCAAACGCCATGATCACCGCATCTGCGGGCATAACAAACTCACTCCCGGCGATGGGAACCGGGCGACGACGGCCCTGCGCATCAGGTTCGCCAAGTTGGGTTCGTAAGAAACGCACGCCGCTGACTCGCCCATCGGCATGCAGCACCAGCTCAACCGGCTGGACGTTAAACTCGAAGTTTGCCCCCTCTTCCCGGGCGTTCTTCACCTCTTTTTTTGAGCCGGGCATGTTGGCTTCATCACGACGATAGGCGCAGGTCACCTGGCTTGCGCCATGACGCAGGGCGGTTCGCACACAGTCCATTGCCGTATCGCCTCCGCCCAGCACAACCACGTTTAGTCCGGCGGTATCGATAAACGGTTCTTCAGGCAGTTCCTCCAGCCCCATCACCTGCTTGGTGTTGGCAATCAGGAACGGCAGCGCATCATACACGCCAGGCGCATCTTCATTTGGCAGGTCCGCCTTCATGGAACGATAGGTTCCTACGCCCACGAACACAGCATCGTAATCCTCCAGCAGCTTTTCAAGCGCGACATCCTTACCCACTTCACAGTTAAGTTCAAAATGAATGCCCATGGCGCTGAAGATTTCACGGCGACGGGCCAGCAGCGATTTGTCCAGCTTGAAGGCCGGAATACCGAACGTCAGCAAACCGCCAATTTCAGGATGGCGATCGTAAACGGTGGCGCTGACGCCGCTGCGCGCCAGCACATCCGCACAGGCCAGACCCGCCGGACCCGCACCGATGATGGCAACACGCTTGTCCACTTTCTGCACATGGCTTAAGTCCGGTCGCCATCCTTTACTCAGCGCCCGATCGGAGATGTAACGCTCAATATTACCGATGGTGACTGCGCCATGCTCGCTACGCACCGTGCATGCCCCTTCGCAGAGTCGATCCTGCGGGCAAACGCGTCCGGTCACCTCCGGCAGGCAGTTGGTCTGGTGAGAAAGCTCAACCGCCGCGTCGATATTCCCGGCTTTGACCAGTTCAATCCACTGCGGAATGTGGTTATGCAGTGGACAGGTCCATTCGCAGATACTGTGGTCGCCGCATTTCAGGCAGCGAGAGGCTTCGCGCTCCGCCTGTGCCGTACGAAACGGCAGATAGATCTCTTCAAAGCTGGTTTTCCGGGCTTCAATCGCCAGTTTATCCGGCTCCCCACGCGCAGGCGTCGCCTGCATTTGCTCACGTTTAGTGATGACATGTGGAACAAAATCGGTAGTGCTGGCATGCCATGGCTGGCTTTCCAGACTTGCGGCACGCAGCCTGCGCGCTTTTGACAGACCGGTAAGCGAATTTTCCGTCACCAGCTGTAACGCCTGCGCCGGACAGTTCTCTACGCAGGCGGGTCCCTGTTCACGCCCCTGGCACAGATCGCATTTGTGCGCGGTAGCTTTCACCTTCCCTTTGGCGACGGGAGTGAGTACGATCTGCATGGTGCCGAAAGGACAGGCAACGACGCACGATTTGCAGCCAATGCACTTTTGTGAGTCCACCTGAACGCTGTCGTTATCATGGCTAATTGCCCCGTTTGGGCAACTTCTGGCGCAGGGTGCATCTTCGCAGTGGTGACAGGTCACCGCGCTGCGCTGCTGCTGATGCTTAATGACGGTAATTCGGGGCTGAAAATGCCGTTGGTCCAGGACATGCTGTTCGCCATTGTGAGCCATGACGCAGGCGACCTCACAGGCATGGCATCCCAGGCACTGCTGGCTATTGACCATAATAAAACGATTCATGGCTTCCTTCTTTTTTGGTTGCAAAAACCTTATTCTTTATAAGAGTGTTATTAACCGACACGGAAGGAAGCGGCAATGTTCATTTGCCCAGGAAGCACAACTATTTATCCAGAACCTGTGGCAGATCAATTTATTTCATCGCATATGAAATTGTGTTTCAGTTACCATCCAGTTTCATGGCGTTTTATTAACATTTATCAAATACACCGCATCGTTCACGCTGTTTTCAGGCGCGACGTGTATTGTGTGAGGATGCACAAGTGACGGTAAAGCGTCCGGTCTCGGCCAGTCTGGCTAAAGCTTTTTTCTACATAGTGCTGCTGTCAATTCTCTCAACGGGTATTGCGCTGCTCACGCTGACCAGCAGCTTGCGAGATGCCGAAGCCATCAACGTTGCTGGCTCGTTGCGCATGCAAAGCTACCGTCTGGGTTACGATCTACAAAGCCAGAGCCCGCAGCTTAACGCCCACCGCCAGCTTTTCCAGCAGGCGCTAAACTCGCCAGCACTACAGAATCTGAACGCGTGGTATGTGCCACAAGCGGTAAAAAGCCGCTATGGACGTCTGCATGCTAACTGGCTGGAAATGAACGCCCGCCTGGTCGACGGCGATTTGAAATGGTACCAGGCCAACATCAACAACTACGTCGATCAGATCGATCTCTTCGTGCTGGCGTTGCAGCATTATGCCGAACGCAAAGTGATGCTGGTATTTGGCATCTCGCTGGCGGGCGGGATAGGCATATTCACCCTCGTCTTCTTTACCCTGCGGCGCATTCGCCAGCAGGTGGTGCGTCCGCTGAATAAACTGGTGATGGCCAGTCAGCAAATTGAACACGGTCAGTTTGATATCCCACCGCTGGATACCGGTTTGCCCAATGAACTGGGATTGCTGGGCAAAACGTTTAGCCAGATGTCGAGTGAATTACACAAGCTGTATCGTTCGCTGGAAGCGTCTGTGGCCGAGAAAACTCACGATCTCCACGAAGCCAATCGCCGTCTGGAGGTATTGTATCAGTGCTCCCAGGCGTTAAATACCAGCCAGATTGACGTGCACTGCTTCCGCCATATTTTACAGATCGTCCGCGAACATGACGCCGCGTATTTCCTTGAACTCACCGTCGGTGATAACTGGCGGATTAGCGAAGGGACTAAAAGCCCCGAGCTGCCGATGCAGATCCTGCCTGTCACCATGCAGGAAACCGTCTACGGCGAACTGCACTGGCAAAGTCCAAACGTCAGTGCTTCTACTCCGCTGCTCAACAGCGTCTCCTCGATGCTGGGACGCGGGTTGTACTTCAACCAGGCGCAAAAACATTTTCAGCAGCTGTTGTTAATGGAGGAGCGAGCGACAATTGCACGCGAACTGCACGACTCACTGGCGCAGGTGCTCTCTTATTTACGTATTCAGCTCACGCTGCTGAAGCGTTCAATTCCGAAAGATAACGCCCCGGCGCAAAGCATTATGGCGGATTTCTCCCAGGCGCTGAACGATGCCTACCGTCAGCTACGAGAACTGCTCACCACCTTCCGTCTGACCTTACAGCAGGCAGACTTACCCTCCGCCCTGCATGAAATGTTGGAAACGCTGCAAAATCAAACCTCAGCTAAACTCACACTCGACTGTCGGTTACCCACGCTAGCGTTGGATGCGCAAATGCAGGTGCATCTGTTGCAGATCATCCGTGAAGCGGTGCTGAACGCCATTAAACATGCGAGTGCGAGCGAAATTGCCGTCAGCTGCGTAACGGCTCCGGACGGCAACCACACGGTTTATATCCGCGATAACGGCATCGGCATTGGCGAGCCGCATGAGCCTACAGGGCACTATGGACTCAATATTATGCGTGAGCGGGCGGAAAGACTAAGCGGCACGTTGACCTTCTCTCAACCTTCCGGAGGGGGAACGTTGGTGAGCATCAGTTTCCGTTCGGCTGAATCAGACAGTGAGCTAACGTAAAGAACCGCAAAGCGCCGTCGGGTCTGGATCCAGGCCTGACGGCGTTGGCACGAAAGGTATGCTGTAAACGGGCATGATAATTTACATTATCTTCTTTTTTTCTCCACGTTTGACCCGTACCTTGCCGCTAAAGTGAAGCAAGCCATACCCATAACGATACGCAGAAACACGAGGTCCTCTTTTAATGGCGAATTTTTTCATCGATCGCCCCATTTTTGCCTGGGTGTTAGCTATCCTGTTGTGCCTGACAGGAGCCCTGGCTATTTTTTCACTGCCCGTTGAGCAATATCCCGATCTGGCACCGCCAAACGTGCGGGTCACCGCCAACTATCCCGGCGCTTCGGCTCAGACTCTGGAAAACACCGTCACCCAGGTTATCGAGCAGAACATGACCGGTCTCGATAACCTGATGTACATGTCATCGCAGAGCAGCGGGACAGGTCAGGCGACGGTTACGTTGAGCTTTGTTGCCGGAACCGATCCTGACGAGGCCGTCCAGCAGGTGCAAAACCAGCTGCAATCGGCAATGCGTAAACTGCCGCAGGCGGTACAGGATCAGGGGGTCACGGTGCGTAAGACCGGGGACACCAATATTCTGACTATCGCCTTTGTCTCCACCGATGGCTCAATGGATAAGCAGGACATCGCCGACTATGTCGCCAGTAACATTCAGGATCCGCTTAGCCGTATTAACGGCGTGGGAGATATTGACGCTTACGGCTCACAGTACTCCATGCGTATCTGGCTTGACCCGGCCAAACTGAACAGTTTCCAGATGACCGCTAAAGATGTGACCGACGCTATCGAGTCACAGAATGCGCAGATTGCCGTCGGACAACTTGGCGGTACGCCTTCGGTGGACAAGCAGGCGCTGAACGCGACGATCAACGCCCAGTCGCTACTACAGACTCCGGATGAATTCCGCGCCATTACGCTACGCGTCAACCAGGATGGCTCAGAAGTTAAACTGGGCGATGTGGCGACGGTCGAAATGGGTGCTGAAAAGTATGATTACCTCAGCCGCTTTAATGGAAATCCTGCCTCCGGCCTGGGCGTGAAGCTGGCCTCCGGCGCCAATGAAATGGCGACGGCGGAGCTGGTTATCAACCGTCTGAACGAGCTGTCGCAATATTTTCCGCACGGGCTGGAATATAAGGTGGCATATGAAACCACCTCCTTTGTCAAAGCCTCAATCATCGACGTGGTAAAAACCCTGCTGGAAGCGATCGCGCTGGTATTCCTCGTGATGTACCTGTTCCTGCAAAACTTCCGCGCCACGCTGATTCCCACCATCGCCGTTCCCGTCGTCCTGATGGGTACCTTCTCCGTGCTTTACGCCTTTGGCTATAGCGTTAATACCTTGACGATGTTTGCGATGGTGCTGGCGATCGGCCTGCTGGTCGATGACGCCATTGTGGTAGTGGAAAACGTCGAGCGTATTATGAGTGAGGAAGGACTCTCTCCGCGGGAAGCGACACGGAAATCGATGGGGCAAATCCAGGGTGCGCTGGTCGGTATCGCCATGGTGCTGTCAGCGGTGTTTATCCCGATGGCCTTCTTCGGTGGCACTACCGGGGCTATTTACCGTCAGTTCTCGATTACTATCGTCTCCGCTATGGTGCTGTCTGTTCTGGTGGCGATGATCCTGACCCCCGCTCTGTGCGCCACCCTGCTCAAACCGCTGCATAAGGGCGAGCATCACGGACAAACCGGTTTCTTCGGCTGGTTTAACCGGATGTTTAATCGCAACGCCGAGCGCTACGAAAAAGGCGTTGCCAGAATTCTGCACCGCAGTCTGCGCTGGATACTGATCTACGGCCTGCTGCTCGGCGGGATGGTTTTCCTGTTCCTGCGCCTGCCAACCTCCTTCCTGCCGCTGGAAGACCGCGGCATGTTTGCCACCTCGGTACAGTTGCCCAGCGGCTCCACGCAGCAGCAAACATTGAAAGTGGTTGAGGAAGTGGAGAAGTATTACTTCACCCATGAGAAAGACAACATTATGTCAGTCTTTTCCACGGTCGGTTCTGGCCCTGGCGGGAACGGTCAAAACGTGGCGCGTATGTTTGTCCGCTTAAAAGACTGGGATGAGCGCGACACCACTACCGGAACCTCTTTCGCCATCATCGAACGTGCGACCAAAGCCTTTAATAAGATTAAAGAAGCCCGCGTCTTCGCCAGCAGCCCTCCGGCTATCAGCGGCCTCGGAAGCTCTGCCGGTTTCGATATGGAGCTGCAGGATCACGCCGGTGCGGGCCATGATGCGTTAATGGCCGCGCGCGACAAACTCATTGAATTGGCCGGGAAAGACACCTCCCTGACCCGCGTTCGTCATAACGGTCTGGACGACAGCCCGCAGTTGCAAATTGATATCGATCAGCGCAAAGCCCAGGCGCTGGGCGTTTCCATCGACGACATCAACGACACATTGCAAACGGCCTGGGGTTCCAGCTACGTCAATGACTTTATGGACCGGGGCCGTGTGAAGAAGGTTTACGTGCAGGCGGCAGCAAAATATCGCATGCTCCCGGACGACATCAACCTGTGGTACGTACGCAATAACAACGGTGGCATGGTGCCTTTCTCGGCCTTTGCGACTTCACGCTGGGAAACCGGTTCACCACGTCTGGAGCGCTATAACGGCTACTCCGCGGTCGAGATTGTCGGCGAAGCCGCGCCGGGCGTCAGTACCGGTACGGCAATGGACATAATGGAATCGTTGGTGCGCCAGTTGCCGACCGGGTTCGGCCTCGAATGGACGGCGATGTCCTATCAGGAACGGCTGTCGGGTTCTCAGGCCCCCGCCCTGTACGCCATTTCTCTGCTGGTCGTGTTCCTGTGTCTGGCGGCCCTGTATGAAAGCTGGTCGGTACCCTTCTCCGTCATGCTGGTCGTGCCATTGGGGGTTATTGGCGCGCTACTGGCGACCTGGATGCGCGGCCTGGAAAACGACGTTTATTTCCAGGTCGGGTTACTTACCGTTATCGGGCTATCGGCGAAGAACGCAATATTGATTGTTGAATTCGCCAATGAGATGAACGAGAAAGGACACGATCTGCTCGACGCCACGCTCCATGCTTGTCGCCAACGTTTACGCCCAATCCTGATGACCTCACTGGCGTTTATCTTCGGGGTGCTGCCGATGACCATCAGCAGTGGCGCTGGTTCTGGCGGTCAACATGCGGTGGGGACTGGCGTAATGGGCGGGATGATTTCAGCCACAATTCTGGCGATTTACTTCGTTCCCCTGTTCTTTGTGCTGGTGCGCAGACGCTTCCCATTGAAGCCACGCCCAGAATAATCGGGCACAAAAAAGGCGACTTACGTTGAGTCGCCTTTTTTTATCCTTTACAGGATATGAATTTCTTCCAGAAAATTATTTACGAAGCATCACTTCGATAAAGTCTTTCCAGTTCCCCAGTTCACGTTCAATCATAACAACCTCTCTTATTATTATGGGCATTCTACGAAATCATCATCATTAAAAGAAGGCAATTTAACCGATGGTTGCGATTGATTCCTCCAGTGTTTGGGGTTTATGTGATCACTATGCGCTATACCCATAAATTTTATGTGACTTACTGCAATATTTTGAAATATTCATACATCATCTACTACTTTTGCAATTCTGATGGAAAAACAGGCTGATGCAAACAGGCAGATTCTGATTTTTAGTTATACGGTATTTTTTGGAGCTTTCAGGAATCATTATTCACTGTTGTTCAACAATGTTATATTTTTCTATAACGATTGAATGACAATATGTATTATTCATTGCCACAGAATAAAAGAATAAATATTCAAATTACGTCAATAAGGATTCAAATGATCACCCTCTACGGCATTAAGAATTGCGACACGATTAAAAAAGCCAGACGCTGGTTGGAGGCTCAAGGTATTGACTACCGATTTCATGATTATCGCGTCGACGGTCTGGACAACACGCTATTACAGTCCTTTATCAGCGAATTAGGTTGGGAGGCGCTGCTCAATACGCGTGGAACCACCTGGCGTAAACTCGATGAATCCACGCGCAGTCAAATCACCGATGCGGCTTCCGCCGCCGCGTTGATGATTGAAATGCCAGCAATTATCAAACGCCCATTGCTCTGCGCGCCGGGTAAGCCTATGCTGCTTGGTTTCAGTGAATCCAGTTATACTCTGTTTTTTAATGAGGTGTAGTCTATGTCGTGCCCGGTCATTGAGCTGACACAGCAGCTTATTCGCCGTCCTTCCCTGAGCCCGGATGATGCCGGGTGCCAGGCGTTAATGATTGAACGCCTGCGCGCGGTAGGTTTTACCGTTGAGCGAATGGACTTTGGTGACACACAGAATTTTTGGGCATGGCGCGGTAAAGGTGAGACCCTGGCATTTGCCGGTCACACCGACGTAGTGCCTGCCGGCGATGTCGATCGCTGGATCAATCCACCGTTCGAACCGACCATTCGCGATGGCATGTTGTTCGGGCGTGGCGCTGCCGATATGAAGGGTTCACTGGCGGCGATGGTCGTGGCCGCAGAACGTTTTGTCGCCCAGCATCCAAACCATCAGGGTCGTCTGGCCTTTTTGATAACGTCTGACGAAGAAGCCAGCGCCAAAAACGGCACCGTGAAGGTGGTTGAAGCGCTGATGGCGCGTAATGAACGACTGGATTATTGCCTGGTGGGTGAGCCATCCAGCACGGAAATCGTTGGCGACGTGGTGAAAAATGGACGTCGTGGTTCACTGACCTGCAACCTGACCATTCACGGCGTGCAGGGCCACGTAGCCTATCCGCATCTGGCCGATAACCCGGTACACCGCGCGGCCCCCATGCTCAACGAACTGGTGGCGATCGAGTGGGATCAGGGTAACGAATTCTTCCCGGCGACCAGCATGCAGATTGCCAATATCCAGGCTGGAACCGGCAGCAACAACGTTATCCCTGGAGAACTGTTTATCCAGTTCAACTTCCGTTTCAGCACTGAGCTGACCGATGAGATGATTAAAGCACGGGTTCACGCGCTGCTGGAGAAACATCAGCTGCGTTATACCGTCGACTGGTGGCTTTCCGGTCAGCCGTTCCTGACCGAACGCGGTAAACTGGTGGATGCAGTGGTGAACGCCATTGAGCACTATAATGAGATTAAACCGCAGTTACTGACTACAGGCGGGACGTCCGACGGGCGTTTTATTGCCCGCATGGGGGCGCAGGTAGTAGAACTTGGGCCGGTCAACGCCACTATTCATAAAATTAATGAATGTGTTAATGCCGCCGACCTGCAGCTGCTTGCCCGTATGTATCAACGTATCATGGAGCAACTCGTCGCCTGATGAGTGTTCCTGTAAGAGGAAATGAGCATGGACTGGCTGGCAAAATATTGGTGGATTCTGGTGTTGGTGTTTCTGGTAGGCGTGCTGCTGAACGTGATTAAAGATCTCAAGCGCGTCGATCACAAGAAATTTCTTGCCAACAAGCCGGAGCTTCCCCCGCATCGTGACTTTAACGATAAATGGGATGACGACGACGATTGGCCGAATAAGGACCAACCGAAGAAATAATTAATAGGCAGATAAGTCCCGTAGGCCCGGTAAGCGTTAGCGCCACCGGGCATTACGTGCCGGATGGCAACGCTTCGCGTTTTATCCGGCCTACGGTGATCAATCAGATCATGGCAATCACATCATCATCGTGAGGCTTACCGCCGCTCAGCGCTTCATCAAAGTAGTGCTTCGGTACGGTAAAACGCAGATGATCGAGCGCAAACTGCATGCTGCGTTCATCAATGGCGTGCCCCAGATTTTCGACGATATCCAGCGTCACGTCTCCACCAGCGCGCATTAACGCTTCCTGCGCGGCAACGGCATGAGATAACTCAATTACCCGGTCTTCACCACCGTGAATCAAATGCACCGTCGTCGCGGTGGTTGCAGCCTCTGGCAAGGTGGCATAGCGGCCATTGAAGGCGATGACCCGCGATGCCAGCCCCGGCTCAGCTTTGATGCTCTCAAGTGACATAATCGCCCCCTGAGAAAAGCCAATCAGCGCGGTTGCCTGCGGCGAAACGCCGCTGTGCTTCTGCCAGTAACGCACGGTTTCGATAAACACCGGCATTATGGCGTCAACGCGTGCCTGACGACTCTCTTCTGTTACGCCCTGCACCGAAAACCACTGACGTCCGGACGTCGTCCCGTAAGGCTCTGCCCCGCCAATGCTAACGATTAGCGCATCCGGAAACAGCGGCGCAAACCAGGTGCCAATTTCGCCCATAGCAACCGGGTTATCGCCGACGCCATGAAACAGCAGCAGTAGCTGTTGAGCGGGTTTATCGGGACTTTGAACAACAAAATGGTCATGTTTCATGGCGTTCTCCTTAGCTGATGAGAATCATTCTACGCCGCTTAACCGCAATGACCATGCCAGGAAATTGAAGAAGTTAGTGAAAAAATTGCCATTGCATAATGCGATTATGTAGCCGCTGTTCACGCTCTGCATCCAGCTGATTTAATGCCTGCGCCGCTTCGGCTCGCTGAATGACCAGCAACGCTTTACGACCAGAAATCTTGAACTGTTGGCACAATTCGGCGTCGCTACGTTTAGCCTGGATGCGTCCGCGCAAGGCCGGAAGAGGTAACTCACTGTGCTCAAGCAGACGACTCAGACAGCCTAGCGACGTCAATAATGGCCGATGCGCGAAGGCAAACCCGGCCAGCTCAGCCCAGTCATCCTCATTAAGCGTAGCCTCTTTCAGAGGGACCAGCGGAATGTTCACACCGTTCCATCGCGCAAGGATTTCCGCATCACGACGCAAATGCTGGTGCTCCCGTTCAGCAAGGCGTTTCCCCGCTTCGCTAATGGGAAGTAACGCCATGGCGGTATAACAGCCGCTGCTGGCTTCCCGATGATTTCCCATTCGCACCAGCACAAAACCGCAGCGCTGCCAGAAACGCCATAGTTCAGCCGTATACCCAAAACTGACCGACAGATAGTCACACGATGTGGAATAGCGGTGGGCCAGCATAATCAGCTGTTGCCCAATACTTTCTCTTTGGCGCGCAGGATGAACCGCAATTCGACTGACCCGTCTCCCGACGAGCGTCGCCGCCAACGGGTCACCACCGTGCGCCGCCAGCGACTGCGCAACCAGATTGCCCCTTGGTCGGCGATATCCGGCCCAGACGGCCTGGCTTAATTCTGCGGATAGTCCCCCTTCATCGACCAACCAGACGGCTCCCGCCACTGAGTCAGCGGTTGATGCCTGAAGAAAATGCTGTCCAGGCGCGTCCATCATTCGTCGCAGGTCCAATGGCGAGGTGCGATAATGCGCTCCGGAAAGCAGTTGGTATACCGCTAACGGCAGCGCCGGGTTAGCATGCCAGGACTGTTGCTCAAATGCCGAGAAGTGAAGCTCCCCCAATGGGGCATGCGTGAACGTTTCATCATCAAACACCAGCGCATCGCTGACGATTTGCTCCAGCGGACATCCCTGCGCCCAGCGTACCGGTTGCTGCAATTCATAGCGTTGAAGATTGGGGAAGCGGGCACAGAATTTCAGCAAGAAGCCTCTCCCCGTTCCCTCGTAGCCTTGTACTGTAGTGGTTAACAGCGTACGAGGAAAACGCGCCACCAGTTGATGCAGCAGCGGCGCGGGGATCGCGGCGGCTTCATCCACAATTAGCCAGTCTGCGATTGCAGAACTGCTTAACAGCGCATCCGGGGCCATAAAACGGTAACGCTCCCCGGCAAATTGCGCCAGCACATCGGTTGCCGCTTTGGCAGGCGCTGTCACAATCGCAGTGCCGTTAATCCGCGCTATGAGTTGCCCTGCCAGAGCGGATTTACCCCGACCCCGTGCCGCCGTCACCGCAACCACACCGGGAGGCATAGCCAGCAAATGATTTAATATCATCGCCTGTTCTGGCTGGGGTTCGCCGGTTGCCGCGTGCCAGGCTGCGCGAGCAGGAAAGTGCGGACAGGAAACCGGCTGATGCTGTTGCCAGTGCAGAGCCTGTCTATCGCGGGAAATCACCCGTTTGACGTGTTCAATAAAGTGCGGTGTAGGGATAGGTTCAGCACAATCGCTCCAGCGTAGTGAATCCGCGTCCGGATGCGTGTGCCAGGAATGCCAGGGTGGGGTCAGCAATACCAGCCAACTGCCAGAAAGCAGTGTGCCGCTTAAGGCGGCAAACGCCGCAGCGTCAAAACCTTGCCTGGCGTCAAAAACCGCATGACGAAACTCGCGCCCTAATAATGTTTTTAGCGCCTGCGGCGTACAGCACGGCTCGGTAGGGGCTTGCTCCCCTACCCACAGCCAGTCGCCGAGTAACATGCTGCGTAGCGCTAATGCCTGTTCCTGACACCAGTTATCCTCGCCGCTGATAATCAGCAGACGACGGATCCCTTCGAGGGTCATTTGTTCGGTTAACGTGCTCAGCGCCGTGTTATCGGACATCCCTGCCTCAGTATCTTAAATACCTTTACCAAAGGTATTACATTGCCCCGGATCGCCGCTATCAAAACCGCGTTTGAACCAGGTAAAACGCTGTTCAGAGGTTCCGTGAGTAAAGCTGTCCGGCACGACGCGTCCTTGTCCCTGCTGTTGCAGACGATCGTCACCAATGGCCTGTGCGGCGTTCAGTGCCTCTTCCAGGTCACCAGACTCCAGTACGCCCTGCTGCTGCATGCTGTGGCCCCAGACACCGGCAAAGCAGTCTGCCTGCAGTTCCATTCGAACGGAAAGACGGTTCACTTCTGCCTGTGAGGCATTCTGCTGCATCTGACGAACTTTAGGTTCAATGCCCAGCAGTTTCTGCACGTGGTGACCCACTTCATGGGCGATAACATAGCCCTGAGCAAAATCACCATCAGCGCCCAGCTTGTTTTTCATGTCGTCATAGAATGAAAGGTCGATGTAAACCGTACCATCTGCCGGGCAATAAAATGGCCCCATCACGGACTGACCCGCGCCGCAGCCGGTACGCGTCGCGCCCCGGTACATCACCAGCTTCGGCTGTTGGTAGGTGCGGCCCATTTTTTCAAACTGCTGTCCCCAGGTATCTTCTGTGGTAGCCAGAATCACCGAGGTAAATTTTGCCGCTTCATCATCGTTTGGGCTGATGGAGCGTGATGATTGCTGTTGGGAGACCGGCTGGCCAGTCATTAGCCCGGTGAGATCCACGCCATAATAACCCGCCACCAGCACCACAATCAGCAGAATGATGCCGCCTTTACCACTGGGCAGACGAAAACCAGGCCCACCCATAGAGGGGCCGCCGCCAGAGCTGTTTCGTCTGTCTTCCACGTTGTCACTTTCACGACGCCCTTGCCAGCGCATAATCACCTCAACTTTTTATTCATTATGATGATGATCGTAGGCGGTTCGGAACAGGATTACCATAAGAAATAGTAATCAAATCAGGTGGGGTTAATGAGCCGGAGAGCGATCGCCGGCTCAGGGGATGATTAGTCTAACTTCACACCCAGGCGATGCGCGACGGCTTCATAGGCTTCGATCAGGCCGCCCAGACTCTGGCGGAAGCGATCTTTGTCCATTTTATCCAGCGTTTCTTTGTCCCACAGGCGGCTACCGTCCGGTGAGAATTCATCACCCAGGACCACTTCACCTTTATACAAACCAAACTCAAGTTTGAAGTCGACCAGAATCAGACCAGCATCATCAAATATCTTTTTCAGCACGTCGTTAGCTTTGTAGGTCAGCTCTTTCATACGTGCCAGATTCTCTTTGCTCACCCAACCAAAAGTTTCGCAATAGGAATCGTTAATCATTGGATCGTGCATAGCATCGTTTTTCAGGAACAGATCAAACAGCGGCGGATTCAGTTCAATACCTTCCTCAACGCCTAAACGCTTAACCAGAGAGCCTGCCGCGCGGTTACGTACCACACATTCAACCGGTACCATCTCCAGTTTTTTCACCAGACATTCGGTATCAGAAAGCAGTCGCTCCATCTGGGTAGGAATACCCGCTTCTTGCAGTTTAGTCATAATGAAATGGTTGAATTTGTTGTTCACCATGCCTTTACGGTCAAACTGTTCAATGCGCGCGCCATCCCCTGCTGACGTATCATTGCGGAATTCGAGCACCAACAGGTCCGGGTTTTCCGTGCTGTATACGGTCTTCGCTTTACCACGATACAACTCAGCTTGCTTTTGCATCTTTATTACTCCTGGGTGTGAATTAACGATAAATATTGCGTTTTTCTGCCGACGCACACGTTTGCGTATCATATCAGAAAAAAAGGGCTGGAGTTATCCAGCCCTTTATTTTTACTTACTGAACGCTGCCTGGAAGACGGCGACCAGCGCGTCGTTCTGGCTTTGCGTCAGGGTATGCCCCTTCGGATCGATAAACTGCAAGCTACTGCGGTTGTCTAAATCACCGACCTGCAGTTTATAGTCGCCGGATACCAGACCCGGGTCGCTTGCACCCAACTCCTGCCAGTTGCTATCGGACAGTGGTTTGTAGGTCACCGCGATGCTGCCCTGAGAACGGGTGCTGTCGGTTACCTTCATCCCCACTTTCTCAAGCGCTGCCGGCAGACGCTGCCACACCACGTTGAACGGCCCGCGTACCACCAGCATTGGTAAACCGGTGTCATCGGCGGCGCTCTGAACATCCATGGTGGCTGCAGAGCGGTTCTGCGCGGCATTCGCGGCGTCTGTGGCGTTCTTATCCAGACCAGCAGAGATAACGTTCATCATTTCAGCGCTGTAGCGCTGCATTGATGCCGCATCGGCTACGGGTTTACCCGCTTGCTCGAGGTTAACCAGTTTCACCGTTACCGCTTGCTGATAGCCCTGCGGTTTAACCGAGATTTGATAACGTCCACGGTACTGCTCGTCTTCATCCAGACGGTTCCAGTCAACCCAGTCGGTGGTCAACGTCTGGCTGGCATCATCACGTTTGGTGATCGTGTAGTTTTTAGACTGAATGACGCTAACGACCTGCGGCCACAGTGTGTTGCCACGACCGTTTTCCACCAGTAATGTCGACGTATCACCCGCGATCTGTGTGCGAGCACCGGTGACTAATGCTAACGGCTGAGCCGGTGGACGAATATCCAGCGCTTTACCCACGGCACCACTGCCGTTGGTTACCGGGATATTATAGTCGCCCGACATAACCGGCAAAATCATCCCAGCTGGAGCATGAAGCTCAGCAAGCGGTGCGGCCTCCAGATAGGATTCATCACCGCTCACCTGGCGCTTATAGCGCGAGTCAGAGCTACAGGCCGCGAGCAACATAACAAGCGAAACACCCGCAACCTTGGCCAGGCGCGACTTTTGTACTGAGTAAGCCATCAAATCTCCCTAAACTTTACAGCAAACCGGCATGCTTAAGCGCCGCTTTGACGATTTCACGAGCATTGTCCGTGATTGGCGTCATCGGCAGACGTAGCGTATCGGTCGCCACAAGTCCCAACTCCTTACACGCCCATTTCACGGGAATAGGGTTGGGTTCGACAAATAGTTTGTTGTGTAACGGCATCAGACGTTGGTTAATCACCCGCGCCTCGGCAAATTGCCCGGCTGCCGCCAGTTTGCACATTTCAGCCATATCACGTGCCGCAACGTTAGACGTTACGGAAATCACGCCATGACCACCGAGCTGCATAAAATCCAGTCCGGTCGCGTCATCACCGCTGAGCAGAATAAAGTCGTCCGAAACCAGCTCTTTGATCTGGTGAACGCGACTTAAGTTCCCCGTGGCCTCTTTAATAGCGATAATATTTTTAACTTTCGCCAGGCGACCAACGGTTTCCGGCAGCATATCGCAGCCAGTACGGGACGGCACATTATACAGAATTTGCGGCAGGTCAGTATGTTCAGCGATGGCTTTGAAATGCTGGAACAAACCTTCCTGGGTCGGGCGGTTGTAGTAAGGCGTCACCGTCAGGCAGCCGACAACACCGCTGTCGTTGAAACGCTGCGTCAGACTAATGGCTTCCGCGGTCGCATTGGCGCCGGTTCCGGCAATCACCGGAATACGCCCGTCAGCCAGTTCCAGCGTCATCATCACCACATCGCCATGTTCATCATGACTCAGGGTGGCGGACTCACCGGTGGTGCCAACAGAAACGATCGCCGAGGTGCCGCTGGCGACATGATAATCAATCAGTTTTTTCAGGCTCGACCGGCAGACTTTACCTTTCTCATCCATCGGCGTAACAAGCGCGACAATACTTCCCGTGAACATGGGCCATCCTCTGTGCAAACAAGTGTCTCAATGGTACGTTTGGTACGACAATAAAAGCAAGCGACCAGAGCCGTTCTGATTGTTGTATGCATGTTTTTTTTATGCTTTCCTTATGATTACCTCACCGCTCAAAGGAAGAACAGGTTTGACATCGTCATCGCAACACTATCTGGTCATTACTGCGCTGGGTGCCGATCGCCCAGGAATTGTGAACACCATCACGCGTCATGTCAGCAGTTGCGGCTGTAATATCGAAGACAGCCGACTGGCCATGCTGGGTGATGAGTTCACGTTTATCATGTTGCTGTCGGGAACCTGGAATGCCATCACCCTGATTGAATCAACCCTGCCATTAAAAGGCGCAGAGCTGGATTTACTCATTGTGATGAAGCGCACGACCGCGCGCCCCCGTCCGGCAATGCCTGCTACGGTATGGGTGCAGGTCGATGTCCCTGATTCTCCCCATTTGATTGAACGCTTCACCGCTCTGTTTGACAGCCACCAAATGAATATTGCGGAACTGGTTTCACGCACGCAACCGGCTGAGAATGGAAAGGCGGCGCAGTTGTTTATTCAAATTACCGCACATAGTCCTGCGTCACATGATTCGGCAAATATTGAAGATGCGTTTAAAGCACTCTGTACAGAACTCAATGCGCAAGGCAGTATTAACGTCGTCAATTACTCACAGCATGATGAACAGGATGGAGTTAAGTAATGAACCCACTGAAAGCCGGTGATATCGCACCGAAATTTAGCTTGCCGGATCAAGACGGAGAACAAGTAAATTTAACCGACTTCCAGGGACAGCGTGTTCTGGTTTATTTTTACCCGAAAGCCATGACACCCGGCTGTACCGTACAGGCCTGCGGCCTGCGCGATAACATGGATGAGTTAAAAAAAGCGGGTGTTGAAGTGCTGGGGATCAGCACTGACAAACCAGAGAAGCTTTCCCGATTCGCGGAGAAAGAAGTCCTGAATTTCACGCTCCTGTCCGATGAAGATCATCAGGTTTGCGAGCAGTTCGGCGTCTGGGGTGAGAAGTCATTTATGGGCAAAACCTACGATGGCATCCACCGCATCAGCTTCCTGATTGATGCCGAAGGGAAAATTGAGCATGTGTTTGATGACTTCAAAACCAGCAACCACCACGACGTGGTAATGAACTGGCTGAAAGAGAACGCCTGACCGTGAAATGCCGGATGGCGGTGTGAACGCCTTATCCGGCCTACAAATGCACGCACGTATGCCGGATAAGACGTTAGCGTCGCCATCCGGCAGATGACCGCCCGGTTACTCAAACGTCCCTTTCACGCACGCTTTCTGCTCTTTCACCACGGCTTTTCCCTTCGCCCACAAGTGATGAACTTCCAGCGCGTCGTTGAGCACCAGAATGTCCGCATCGCATCCCACCGCCAGACGCCCTTTATGCTCCAGTGCCAAAAATTCTGCGACCGTACGCGTCAGCGGACACAGCGCCTGTTCCAGCGGTATGGCATGAATCTTCACCAACTGGCGCACCGTCTCGGCCAGTGATTCAAACCCCGCGACACCGATGCCGGTGAGATTGCCAAGCTCATCAAATTCCGGCTGGCTGCCGTTGCCATCCGAGCTAAGGGTAATGCGCGACAGCGGCACGTTCTGGCGTAGCGCCGTGGCGATAGCCGTGGCCGGGTCGACGGGCTCATCAATGCTGCTGGTAATGTCGATATAACCGCCTTTACGGGCATACTCCAGCGCCGCCTGGAACAACGGTTCCGCACGGTTAACGTGTGTTGGCAACAGTTTAGTAATCGGCACATCGCAACAGTCAAGGATCTGGTACAACGGTTCCAGCAAGCGCGGGCTGTCGCCCATATGGAAAACGCTGATCCCCGGTTTGCGCCCTAACAATCCGCCGACACGCGACTGCGCCGCCATATTTGCCAGCGCCGAGGTATCCGGGGCTGAAGAACGATGGTCCGAAACCGCACATTTCACACCAATAACTTTATCAATCAGCGCCACATCGCGATCGATACTGCCGGTGATCGTCGGGGAAGGCAGAGAATACGCCCCGGTCAGCATCCATGCGCTGATGCCTTCAAACTCCAGCGCGCGGGTTTTTGCCAGCAGCGATTCCGGGTGACGGGTAATGCCATCGGTACCCAGCAAACCCACCACCGACGTGACGCCAGCTTCAACCAGCCGTGACAAGCGCACTTCCGGGGTGCGGGTATGCGGCCCCGCCTCCCCACCACCGCCAATAAGATGGACGTGTTGATCGATAAATCCTGGGCATACAATCGCGCCGTCAAGATTGATACACTCGCAACCGGGAAAGTCTTCAGGAGAAATTGACGGGGCGATGGCAACAATTTTGCTGCCGGAGACCAGTATATCCTGTCGCCCTAAATCTTCCGGCGCATACACGTGTCCCTGCTGGAACAACGTCAAATCAAGAATTGAACAGTTCATAACCTTCCTTGTCAGGCAATAACCTGCATAACCCAAATAGAGAGCAGCGCATTAATGACGCATACCGCAATAATTAGCGGGTAATAACGAGGATGAACCCCCGCGGTCCCCAGACAACGGCCCACATTTTGCACCGGATTTCCCATCAGGTAGATAGCCGGTAACAACACCGTGGCATCATGTCCCGAAAGCGTACCGGCGACAACCAGGCTGGCGCACACGCCGACGCCGCCTCCCATACTCATCACCGCTGCCAGCAGCACAGTGGCAGATTCCCCCGGCAGCCCCCACAGCGCCATTACCGGCTCGCATACCCGCCCGACAACCTCGAGCAGCCCTGTCACCTTCAGCGCCTGAATAATCACAAACGCCATCACCACGTTAGGCAACAGACTGGTTGTTGCAATGGTAAACCCGCGCCGTGCGCCATCGATAAACATATCCATGACGTTTTTACGTACCTGTGTTGTCATCTCACGCCTCCTGCTGCATACGGCGATTTTCCAGCTGCGCGATCCATACACGCAACAGGTTCGCGCCCACAAATTTGAAGACAAGGATCACCGCCAGCGGCGTAATCACCGGAACGGTCACCATCGTAAACAGCGCTGCGCCAGAAGAAAAATAGTTGGTAATGCACGCGCTGCCGCTGGTTTGCCAGCAGGCAAAAATAGCGCGTTCCTGCTCTGTGATAATGCCCTCTTCCTCCATTTCTTTGGTCATCCCGGCCGCGGCATCGGTATTTTGCAAATTCGCAATCAACGCCAGCGAACAAATACCCGGAATGCCCAGTAACGGACGCAGGACCGGCGTCATCAGCTGTTGTGCCGCGCGCAACCCACCCAACCCTTCGGTGACAGAAATAATCCCAAGCGAAAGAATGACGGAAGGTGCCAGCTCAAGCGCGAATAAGAAACCGTCTTTGGCCCCCATCCCCCCTGTGCCACGAAAAGAGACCGCCGTGCCGCCCGCAGCATTAATCTGCCCAAACGCACCGTTGAGGACGGTGAAGTCAAAGACCCGCCACCATTCGGTACTTTTCGCAAACATGCCGGAAAAAAGAATAATCGTAATAAAAAAAGCGAGATAACCGCCCCATCCCACCTTTTGCTGCGTGTGTGCTGTGATCCATTTTGTTCTCCTGTTGGCCTTAATCCTTGTGTGACTAAAAGACATCACGATGGTCAAGTTAAAGACAAACGCGGAGAAAAACGACACCAGAGGAGATTATTCAGAAAGAGTGGATAGAGGTCAGACAAGTTCATATCCGGCGACATGATATCGCCGGATCTTGCAGATTAGGGTTCGTCAACGACCTGACCATCCGGCCAGGCATGCATTACCGCTTTGATTAACGTCGCCAGAGGAATCGCAAAGAATACGCCCCAGAATCCCCACAAACCGCCGAAAATCACCACGGAGAGAATAATGACCAGTGGATGCAGATTGACCGCCTCGGAGAACAGCACGGGAACCAGCAAATTGCCGTCCAGCGCCTGGATTATCAGGTATACGGCAAAACAGCTCCAGAACTCAGTGCCAAGGCCAAACTGGAACAGCGCCACGCCAACCACCGGAATCGTCACCACAAAAGCGCCGATATACGGGATCAGCACAGAGAACCCGACCAGCACCGCCAGCAGCAGCGAATAGTTGAGACCAAACAGCAGGAAGCCGAGCCAGGTCGCTACGCCGACCACCACCATTTCCAGCACCTTTCCGCGGATATAGTTGGTGATTTGCTGATTCATCTCTTTCCATACCTGCCCCGCCAGCCCGCGGTTACGCGGCAGCACCCGGCGCACAGCGTTCAGCATCTGTCCTTTATCTTTGATCAGGAAGAACACCATCAATGGGACAAGAACAAGATAGACCGCCAGGGTCAGCAATCCAACCAGTGAGGCTAACGAATATTTCACCACCGAATCGCCCATGGTGAGCATTCGCGAGCGCATATTTTCCGCCATCGCATCAATGATGCCTGCATCCATCAGCGCCGGGTAACGTCGTGGCAAGGTGGCGGCAAAATCAGACAATTTATTGAGCATGCCGGGCATGTCGCGGATCAGGTAAATTCCCTGCTGCCACGCAACGGGCATCACCACAAAGGCCATCAGTAGTAAAATACCGACAAACACCACCAGCACAATCGATGTCGCCCAACGTCGTGAACAACCAATATGTTCCAGCCGCACTGTCGGCCATTCAAGCAGGTACGCCAGCACAATGGCGACCAGCAGCGGCGCCAAAAGGCCGCTAAAGAAAAACAGGATGCCAAAACCGGCAACAAGAATAATCAGCAGGGCGATGGCTTCGGGGTCGCTAAAGCGGCGACGATACCATTGCATCAACATTTCGAGCATAAAACCCTTCCATGAACCCAATAGCGGGATTGCGATCCCGAATTGTATCGAAATGTCACAAAAAAGACTTCGCTTTTTATGGCTGATTACGCAAAGTGAAAAGACATTTTTCCTGGGTGTTCATCGTCAGGTTTCGCAGTTACACTCCGTAAGCTTGCGGAGTGTGAACGATACTTCACAGCATCGGTCAAATGGCTATCTCAAAAAAGAATACAGGACAGAGGTTATGTTCAGGCAGTTGAAAAAAAACCTGGTTGCTACCCTCATTGCCGCACTGACTATCGGTCAGGTTGCGCCCGCATTTGCTGATACTGCGGACACCCTGCCTGATATGGGAACGTCGGCAGGCAGTACGCTTTCCATAGGACAGGAAATGCAGATGGGCGATTATTACGTACGCCAACTGCGCGGCAGTGCGCCATTAATTAACGATCCATTGCTCACCCAATACATTAATGCGCTGGGGATGCGTCTGGTCTCGCACGCCGACTCGGTAAAAACGCCCTTCACCTTCTTTTTGATTAACAACGATGAAATCAACGCCTTTGCTTTCTTTGGCGGCAACGTTGTCCTGCACTCTGCACTATTTCGCTATTCCGACAACGAAAGCCAGCTGGCATCGGTTATGGCGCACGAAATTTCCCACGTTACGCAGCGTCACCTGGCGCGTGCCATGGAAGATCAGAAACGCAGCGCGCCACTAACGTGGGTTGGTGCGTTAGGTTCAATTTTATTAGCAATGGCCAGCCCGCAGGCGGGTATGGCGGCGCTGACCGGTACGCTGGCGGGTACACGTCAGGGAATGATCAGCTTTACGCAGCAAAACGAACAGGAAGCAGACCGCATCGGTATTCAGGTACTGCAACGCTCGGGATTCGATCCCCAGGCCATGCCAACGTTCCTGGAAAAACTACTCGACCAGGCTCGTTACTCTTCGCGTCCGCCGGAAATTTTGCTGACTCACCCCCTGCCGGAAAGCCGTCTGTCTGATGCCCGTAACCGCGCCAACCAGATGCGCCCGGTGGTCGTCCAGTCGTCAGAATATTTTTATCTGGCTAAGGCACGAACCTTGGGCATGTACAACTCTGGTCGTAACCAGTTAACCGATGACCTGCTGAGTAACTGGTCGAAAGGCAACGTACGTGAGCAACGTGCGGCGCAGTATGGCCGGGCATTGCAGGCGATGGAAGCCAGTAAATATGACGAGGCGCGTAAAGCGCTGCAACCGCTGCTGGCGGCAGATCCTAACAATGCCTGGTATCTCGACCTGGCAACGGATATCGATCTCGGCCAGAAGAAAACCAGTGATGCCATTAACCGCCTGAAAAACGCCCGCGACCTGCGCACTAACCCGGTTCTGCAGCTCAACCTGGCGAATGCCTATTTACAGGGTGGACAAGCCAAAGAGGCGGCGACCATCCTGAATCGCTATACGTTTAACCATAAAGATGACCCTAACGGCTGGGATCTGTTAGCGCAAACGGAAGCCAACCTGAGCAACCGCGATCAGGAGCTGGCGGCGCGCGCGGAGGGGTATGCCCTCGCGGGACGTCTGGATCAGGCTATTTCGATGCTCAGCAGCGCAAGTTCTCAGGTAAAACTGGGTAGCCAGCAGCAGGCCAGATACGATGCCCGTATTGACCAGCTACGCCAGCTGCAAGAACGCTTTAAACCGTATACGAAGATGTAATTATCGAACCTTTGCCGGATGGCGACGCTGTAGCGTCTTATCCGGCCTACGTCAGACGCAATATGTAGGCCGGATAAGGTCTTTTGGCCGCCATCCGGCAGTATTGTTATGCAAGGAGAAGTCATGTCAGACGCGATTAAAATCTACCATAACCCACGTTGCTCCAAGAGCCGTGAAACGCTGGAATTACTGAAGTCCAACGGCGTGGACCCGGAAGTGGTGTTGTATCTGGAAGCGCCGGCTGACGCAGCAACCCTGCGTGAACTGCTGCAGATGCTCGGCATGTCCAGCGCGCGTGAACTGATGCGCCAGAAAGAGGATCTTTATAAATCGCTTAACCTGGCGGACAAAAATCTGAGTGAAGACGCGCTGATTCAGGCAATGGTGGAAAACCCGAAACTGATGGAGCGCCCGATTGTGGTTGCCAAAGGTCAGGCTCGAATTGGACGCCCGCCTGAGCAGGTACTGGAAATCGTCGGTTAACCTGCAACCTGCCGCAGTCTTCCCGGCTGCGGCGCTTACAGCTTCAGAATTTCTTTTACGAACGGAATGGTCAGCTTACGTTGGGCGGTGATCGAAGCAAGATCAAGCTGATCCAGCGTCATAAACAGCGTACGCATTTCCCGATCCAGACGCTTAAGCAGAAAGCGTCCCACATCTTCCGGCAGTTCAAATCCACGAAGTCTGGCGCGTAATTGCAACGCCTGCAGCTTATCTTCATCGGAAAGCGGCTGCAGCTTGTAGATTTGTCCCCAGTCCAGGCGCGAGGCGAGATCCGGCAACCCCAGATTCAGCTGTCTTGGCGGGCGATCGCCGGTGATCAGCAGACGCGTTTTCCCCGATTCCAGGATACGGTTGTAGAGATCAAAGATCGCCATTTCCCACAGCGAATCACCAGCCACACATTCGATGTTATCGATGCATACCAGCGATAAATGCTCCATCCCGTCGAGCACCTCGGGGACGAACCAGGTGCGTTTGTCGAGCGGCACGTAGCCTACCGCATCGCCGCGCGCGGAGAGTTCCGCACAGGCTGCATGCAGCAAATGACTACGGCCAGCGCCTTCACGCGACCAGAGATAAATATACCCGCTATGTTCCTGACGCAGCACGTTTTGCAGTGCAGCCAGTAAAGAGGAGTTATCCCCCGGCCAGAAACTTGCGAAAGTTTCGTCGTCAGGAAGATAAAGTGGCAAAGAGAGCTGTGCCGGTGTGTTCAGAGATACCTCAACCCAGGATTTCATAAAATCGCGTTGAGTTTAACACAGAAATACGTCGCGATAGAACCGGGCAGCGTTGCCGCCCGGTCAGAGATTTACTGTTGCGGACTGTCTGCATCTTTCGCGTCAAGCACGACTTCTTCCGGACGCAGCAGGCTGATAACTTTGAAAATCAGGCTCAGACAGACACCAACGATGGTCGCCAGCGCCATGCCTTTCAGCTCTGCGGCACCGATGTGAACTTTCGCGCCACTTACGCCGATGATCAAAATAACCGAGGTCAGGATCAGGTTCTGCGCCTTGTTATAGTCAACCTTCGACTCGATCAGTACGCGAATACCAGAAGCACCAATCACACCGTACAGCAGCAGCGATACGCCGCCCATAACCGGCAGTGGAATGATTTGGATCGCTGCAGCCAGTTTACCCACGCAGGAGAGCAGAATGGCGAAAATTGCCGCACCGCCGATAACCCAGGTACTGTAAACGCGGGTGATCGCCATTACGCCGATGTTTTCGCCGTACGTGGTGTTCGGCGTAGAGCCGAAGAAACCAGAGATTACCGTAGACAGACCGTTGGCAAACATAGAACGATGCAGGCCAGGATCGCGAATCAAATCTTTTTTCACGATATTTGCCGTTACCACCAGGTGCCCGACGTGTTCAGCGATGACCACCAGCGCTGCTGGCAGGATGGTCAGAATGGCAACCCATTCAAAACGCGGCGTGTAAAACGTCGGCAGCGCGAACCAGTGGGCCTGCGCAATCGGCGTAGTGTCCACAACGCCCATCACGAAGGAGAGCGCATAACCGGCCAGCACCCCGATCAGAATCGGGATAATCGCCATAAAACCGCGGAACAATACGGAACCAAAGACCGTTACCGCCAGCGTTACCATAGAAATGATGATGGTTTTTGAATCCGGTAATTGCCCCTCAGCAGGCAGTAACCCCGCCATACCCGCAGCAACGCCAGCCAGCTCCAGACCGATGACGGCAACGATTGCGCCCATCGCCGCAGGCGGGAACATGACATCCAGCCAGCCGGTTCCTGCCTTCTTAACAATGAAAGAAACCAGGCAGAACAGGACGCCACACATAATGAAACCGCCCAGCGCCACTTCATACCCTAACGGCAGCAGCAGCAGTACCGGGGAAATAAAGGCAAAGCTGGAACCCAGATATGCGGGAATTTTACCCTTACAAATAAAGAGATACAGCAACGTACCAATGCCGTTAAACAGCAGAACGGTAGCTGGGTTGATGTGGAACAGGACTGGCACCAGCACCGTTGCGCCAAACATGGCGAACAGGTGCTGCAAACTAAGCGGGATTGTCTGTAAAAGCGGCGGTCTTTCACTCACCCCGATAGCACGGCGCGTCATAGTGTTTTCCTCTGAGTGTTGTTTGTTATTAGCCATTGGGTTGTTTTATTCAAAAAAAAGCCGACTCTTAAAGTCGGCTTCTTTTCACTTATTCGTTTACTTAGTACCAAAAATCTTATCGCCGGCATCGCCGAGCCCCGGAATAATGTATCCGTGCTCGTTCAGTCCCTGATCGATGGAGGCGGTGTACAGCTCCACATCCGGGTGCGCTTTTTCCAGTGCCGCGATACCTTCCGGTGCCGCAACCAGGACCAGCACTTTAATGCTGGTGCAGCCTGCATTTTTCAGCAGATCGATAGTGGCGATAACAGAGCCGCCGGTTGCCAGCATTGGGTCAACGATCAGCGCCATACGCTCATCGATGTTAGAAACCAGCTTCTGGAAATACGGAACCGGCTCCAGCGTCTCTTCGTTACGGTACATACCAACAACGCTGATACGCGCGCTCGGAACGTTTTCCAGAACGCCTTCCATCATGCCCAGGCCCGCACGCAGGATAGGCACAACGGTGATTTTTTTGCCTTTGATTTGGTCAACTTCAACTGGACCGTTCCAGCCTTCAATGGTCACCTTTTCGGTTTCCAGACCAGCGGTTGCTTCATAAGTCAGCAGGCTGCCAACTTCCGAGGCGAGTTCACGAAAGCGTTTAGTGCTGATGTCGTTTTCACGCATCAGTCCCAGCTTGTGTTTGACGAGTGGGTGTTTGACTTCCACGATCTTCATACTCTTCTCCTTTCCTCAGACGAATGGCAACCACAAAAAAAATCGCCGGATTATACCGCTTTTCCTCTCTGGCGCAACACTGCATACGCTTGATATGGATCAACCAAAGTCATTTGCGTCTGAATGATGAGTATAAAACAAGCCCCGCACTGATGGCGGGACTAGCTGTCAATGCTATGAATTTTAAAGATATTCAGCATTGGTCTGGATAACGTTTTGATACCATGAAAAAGATTTTTTAGGTGAGCGCGTTAATGTCCCGCTACCATCATTATTTTTATCGACATAGATAAACCCGTAGCGTTTTTTCATCTCTCCCGTCCCGGCCGAGACTAAATCAATGCAGCCCCACGGGGTATATCCCATCAGATCCACGCCATCTTCCACCACCGCTTTTTTCATCTCACGTATGTGGGCGGCAAGGTAGTCGATACGATACTGGTCGTTAACTGTACCATCGTCCTCGCGCACGTCGATGGCGCCAAATCCATTCTCCACAATAAATAGTGGCAGCTGATAATGATCCCATAACCAGTTCAGTGAATAACGCAGGCCAACCGGATCAATCTGCCAGCCCCAGTCCGATTTCTGCACGTACGGATTGGAAACCAGGCTTTTCGACTCATCGTAATCCAGTTGCGGGTTGTCCGCCGTAGCCTGGGTTGCGAAAGACATATAATAGCTAAAGCCGATGTAATCAACGCAGCCCTCGGTCAGCGCCTGACGGTCTTCCTCGGTGATATCCAGTTCAAAGCCACGACGGGCAAAGTAGTTGAGAAGATGCTGCGGGTATTTGCCGCGCACATGGACGTCGGTAAACCAGTAACGCCGGTGCATGGCATTCATCGCCATCATCATATCGTCTGGCGCGCAGGTCAGCGGATAGATAGGACACATGGCAATCATGCACCCTATCTGTAATTCCGGGTTAATCTCACGCGCGACCTTTACCGCCAGCGCGCTTGCCACCAGCTCATAGTGCGCCGCCTGGTACATGACCGGCTCGCGGTCTTCGCCGGGCTGGTATTTCAGACCTGAGTTAGTAAAGGGCGCGAAATCTTCGTGATAATTTGCCTGGTTGTTAATCTCATTAAACGTCATCCAGTACTTCACTTTGTGCTGGTAACGAGTGAATACCACCCTGGCAAAACGGACAAAGAAATCGATAAGCTTGCGGTTGCGCCAGCCGCCGTACTCCATCACCAGATGGTAGGGCATCTCAAAATGCGACAGCGTAATCACCGGCTCAATGCCATATTTCAGGCATTCGTCAAACAGGTCATCATAGAACTGTAGGCCAGCCTCATTGGGTTGTTCTTCATCGCCTAAGGGGAAAATACGTGTCCAGGCAATAGAGGTGCGAAAGCATTTAAACCCCATTTCGGCAAACAGCTTTATGTCGTCTTTATAGCGATGATAAAAATCGATGGCCTCGTGGTTAGGGTAATTTTTATCGGCAATCACACCGTCGGTAATTTCACGCGCCACACCATGCGCTCCCGCGGTCATGACATCAGCAACGCTGACGCCTTTTCCGCCCTCCTGCCAGCCACCTTCCAGTTGATGAGCCGCGACAGCACCACCCCACATGAATTCTGCTTTAAATCCTGACATACCCTTCCCCTATCGTGATGACTCTGCGCAAAACGCTGTTGATGAGGTCCGCAACAGAAAACAGAAACCGGTTTCAGTAAGATACTGTGCATTCGGCTAACAGGATTCAAGCACAAGACTGTACCCGGTTTCATTTTCGTGGCGCAGCTCAAACAAATAGATAAATGATTGTAAAATGCTGAAAAAACCAGCAGATAAAACTTGATGCAGAGCAGGCTCGCAAACGTTTGCTTTCCCTGTTAGAATTGCGCCGAATTTAACTTTTACTGCAAGTAAACATGTGGGGAAGCAGGCAGTGACCGATAAAACCTCTCTTAGCTACAAAGATGCCGGTGTTGATATTGATGCAGGTAATGCTCTGGTTGATCGAATCAAAGGCGTAGTAAAGAAAACGCGTCGTCCGGAAGTTATGGGTGGTCTGGGTGGCTTCGGTGCGCTGTGCGCATTGCCGCAAAAATATCGTGAACCGGTACTGGTTTCCGGCACTGATGGCGTTGGTACAAAACTGCGTCTGGCGATGGATCTGAAACGCCACGACACTATCGGCATTGACCTCGTCGCAATGTGCGTCAACGACCTCGTGGTTCAGGGCGCTGAGCCGCTGTTCTTCCTCGACTACTATGCGACCGGCAAACTGGATGTGGACACCGCAGCCAGCGTCATTAACGGGATTGCCGAAGGCTGCCTGCAGTCTGGCTGCGCGCTGGTCGGTGGGGAAACAGCTGAAATGCCGGGGATGTACCACGGCGAAGATTACGACGTGGCAGGTTTCTGCGTTGGCGTCGTCGAAAAATCAGAGATTATCGACGGTTCAAAAGTGGCTGACGGTGACGTACTGATTGCGCTCGGCTCCAGCGGCCCGCACTCCAACGGTTACTCTCTGGTGCGTAAAATTGTAGAAGTCAGCGGTTGTGACCCAGAAACCACCGAGCTTGAAGGCAAGCCGCTGGCCGATCACTTACTGGCCCCTACCCGCATTTACGTGAAATCCATTCTGGAACTGATCGAGAAGGTTGATGTGCACGCCATTGCCCACCTGACCGGCGGCGGCTTCTGGGAAAATATTCCGCGCGTTCTGCCGGACAACACGCAGGCAGTGATCGACGAATCTTCATGGCAGTGGCCAGCCGTCTTCAACTGGCTGCAAACGGCGGGTAACGTCAGCCAGCATGAGATGTATCGCACCTTTAACTGCGGTGTAGGTATGGTTATCGTCCTGCCAGCTCCGGAAGTGGACAAAGCCCTTGCTTTGCTCAATGAGAAAGGTGAAAACGCCTGGAAAATCGGTATCATCAAAGCATCTGATTCCGAACAGCGTGTGGTCATTGAATGAAAAACATTGTGGTGCTCATTTCCGGCAACGGAAGCAATTTGCAGGCGATAATCGACGCCTGCGAACAGAAAAAAATCAATGGCACCATACGTGCAGTATTCAGTAACAAGGCCGATGCGTTCGGCCTTGAACGCGCACGCGAAGCGAATATTCCGGCGCACTCGCTGGAAGCCGCCCAGTTTGCCAGTCGCGAAGCATTCGACCGCCAACTGATTCAAGAGATTGACGCCTATGCACCCGATGTCGTGGTGCTGGCCGGTTATATGCGCATCCTCAGCCCGGCGTTTGTCGCTCACTATGCTGAACGATTGCTGAATATCCACCCGTCTTTATTGCCGAAATATCCCGGCCTGCACACGCACCGTCAGGTTCTGGAAAACGGCGATGAAGAACATGGCACCTCCGTCCACTTCGTCACCGATGAACTGGACGGCGGACCGGTTATTCTCCAGGCCAAGGTTCCGGTATTTGAAGGCGACAGCGAAGATGATGTCACGGCACGAGTCCAGGCTCAGGAGCATACCATTTACCCACTGGTGGTAAGCTGGTTTACCGATGGTCGCCTGAAGATGCGTGATAACGCTGCATGGCTGGACGGCGTTCGTCTGCCGCCACAAGGCTACGCCGCCGACGAATAATAAAATTCAACCTGTAAGCCGGATCTCACCATCCGGTCTACAGGCATAACTACCTTTTCCGGTTAATACTACCGGTATTCATCTACGCTCCCCCTTTCTCTTTGCTATCAGACGGTTTATTGTCATATTTTTCTGGCACAGTTGGACATCTGAGAGCAATGCTCGCCATAATAAATCGGTAGTGTCCCGTGAATGAAACGGAGTAAAAGTGGTAATGGGTCAGGAAAAGCTATACATCGAGAAAGAACTCAGCTGGTTAGCGTTCAACGAACGTGTACTCCAGGAAGCTGCTGATAAGTCAAACCCGTTGATCGAACGGATGCGTTTCTTAGGCATCTATTCCAATAATCTCGACGAGTTTTATAAGGTTCGTTTTGCCGAACTGAAGCGCCGAATCATTATTAGCGAAGAACAGGGTTCAAACTCTCACTCCCGCCATTTGTTAGGCAAAATCCAGGCCCGCGTATTAAAAGCCGATCAGGAATTTGACGGCCTGTACAACGAGTTGCTGTTGGAAATGGCGCGCAATCAGATTTTCTTAATCAACGAACGCCAGTTGTCGGTCAATCAGCAAAGCTGGTTGCGTCATTACTTCAAGCAATATCTTCGCCAGCACATCACGCCGATCCTGATTAACCGCGAGACGGATTTAGTCCAGTTTTTAAAAGATGACTACACCTATCTGGCGGTAGAAATTATCCGTGGTGATACGATACGCTACGCGCTGCTGGAAATCCCTTCCGACAAGGTTCCCCGTTTTGTGAATCTGCCGCCGGAAACCCCGCGCCGTCGCAAACCGATGATCCTGCTGGACAACATCTTACGTTACTGCCTTGACGACATTTTCAAAGGGTTCTTTGACTACGACGCACTGAACGCCTATTCGATGAAAATGACCCGTGACGCCGAATACGATTTGGTGCATGAGATGGAATCGAGCCTGATGGAGCTGATGTCATCCAGCCTGAAACAGCGTCTGACCGCAGAACCTGTACGTTTTGTCTATCAGCGAGACATGCCCAATGCGCTGGTCGAAGTACTGCGTGAAAAACTGACAATTTCTCGCTACGACTCGATTGTTCCCGGCGGGCGTTATCATAACTTCAAAGACTTTATTAACTTCCCTAACGTTGGCAAAGCTAACCTGGTGAACAAACCGCTGCCGCGTCTGCGCCATATCTGGTTCGACAACGAGAAGTTTCGTAACGGCTTTGACGCCGTTCGTGAACGCGACGTGCTGCTGTATTACCCCTATCACACCTTTGAGCACGTTCTTGAACTGCTGCGCCAGGCCTCTTTCGACCCGAGCGTGCTGGCTATAAAGATCAACATCTACCGTGTGGCAAAAGATTCACGCATTATTGATTCAATGATCCATGCCGCGCACAACGGTAAGAAAGTCACCGTGGTGGTGGAATTGCAGGCCCGCTTCGATGAAGAAGCCAACATCCATTGGGCCAAGCGTCTAACCGAAGCAGGCGTTCACGTCATCTTCTCCGCGCCAGGCCTGAAAATTCACGCCAAACTGTTCCTTATCTCGCGTAAAGAAGGTGATGAAGTCGTGCGCTATGCGCATATCGGGACGGGGAACTTCAACGAAAAAACGGCACGCCTGTATACCGACTACTCATTGCTGACCGCAGATTCGCGCATTACCAACGAAGTGCGTCGGGTGTTTAACTTCATCGAGAATCCGTATCGCCCGGTGACGTTCGATTATCTGCTGGTTTCCCCGCAGAACTCACGCCGTCTGCTGTACGCAATGATCGACAAAGAAATCGCCAACGCGCAGCAAGGACTGCCTTCCGGCATTACGCTAAAACTGAATAACCTGGTCGATAAAGGTCTGGTTGACCGCCTCTATGCGGCCTCAAGTTCAGGCGTGCCGGTCAATTTGTTGATTCGCGGAATGTGCTCGCTCATCCCGAATCTGGAAGGTATCAGCGACAATATTCGCGTTATCAGCATCGTTGATCGCTATCTTGAACATGACCGGGTCTATATCTTCGAGAACGGGGGTGACAAGCAGGTGTATCTCTCCTCCGCTGACTGGATGACAAGAAACATCGACTATCGTATCGAAGTTGCCACACCGCTTCTTGACCCGCGCCTTAAGCAACGCGTGCTGGATATTATCGATATCCTGTTCAGCGACACGGTGAAAGCCCGCTTTATTGATAAAGAACTGAGTAATCGCTACGTACCGCGCGGAAACCGCCGTAAGGTTCAGTCACAATTGGCGATTTACGATTACATCAAATCACTCGAGCAACCTGACTAAAGATATGCCAATACACGACAAGACTCCACGACCGCAGGAATTTGCTGCGGTCGACCTTGGTTCAAACAGTTTCCATATGGTCATTGCCCGTGTGGTCGATGGCGCAATGCAAATTATTGGGCGACTGAAACAACGCGTACATCTGGCGGATGGCCTCGGCGAAGATAACAAGCTGAGCGAAGAGGCCATGGAGCGCGGGCTAAGCTGTTTATCACTGTTCGCCGAACGTTTGCAGGGGTTTCCTCCATCAAGCGTATGCATCGTGGGAACCCATACTTTGCGTCAGGCACTGAATGCGACTGATTTTCTCAAGCGAGCGGAAAAAGTCATCCCCTACCCAATTGAGATTATTTCCGGCAACGAAGAAGCCCGATTGATCTTTATGGGCGTGGAACACACCCAGCCGGAAAAAGGTCGCAAGCTGGTTATCGATATCGGCGGCGGCTCAACCGAATTAGTGATCGGCGAGGATTTCGAGCCTAAACTGGTCGAAAGCCGCCGCATGGGCTGCGTCAGTTTTGCTCAGATGTATTTCCCAGGCGGCGCTATCAGCCGTGAAAACTTCCAGCGTGCCCGCATGGCGGCTGCGCAAAAGCTCGAAACCTTAACCTGGCAGTTTCGCATTCAGGGCTGGAACGTTGCGCTGGGCGCATCGGGCACCATTAAAGCAGCCCATGAAGTGCTGCTGGAGATGGGTGAAAAAGACGGTTTTATCACCCCCGAACGTCTGGACAAGCTGACATCTGAAGTGCTGAAGCACGCGTCATTTGATGCGCTCAGCTTGCCGGGGTTGTCAGAAGAAAGAAAAGCAGTGTTTGTACCCGGACTCGCGATTCTGTGCGGCGTTTTTGACGCGTTAGCTATTCGCGAACTTCGCCTTTCTGATGGTGCGTTACGTGAAGGCGTGCTGTACGAGATGGAAGGCCGTTTTCGCCACCAGGACGTTCGTAGCCGTACCGCCAGCAGCCTGGCAAACCAGTACAACATTGACAGCGAACAGGCCCGGCGCGTACTGGAAACGACGATGCAAATGTACGACCAGTGGCATACGCAGCAGCCAAAGCTGGCCAATCCCCAACTGGAAGCGTTACTGCGTTGGGCAGCAATGCTGCATGAGGTTGGGCTGAACATCAACCACAGCGGTCTGCATCGCCACTCTGCGTATATCTTACAAAACAGCGATCTACCTGGTTTCAATCAGGAACAACAGCTGATGATGGCAACATTAGTTCGTTATCATCGCAAAGCGATTAAGCTCGACGACTTGCCCCGCTTTACGCTGTTTAAGAAGAAACAGTTTCTGCCGTTAATTCAGCTGCTGCGCCTGGGCGTGCTATTGAATAATCAGCGTCAGGCGACCACCACGCCGCCGACTTTGACCCTGATAACCGACGACAGCCACTGGACCTTACGCTTCCCGCATGACTGGTTTAGCCAAAATGCGCTGGTGCTGCTCGATCTGGAGAAAGAGCAGCAATACTGGGAAGCCGTAACAGGCTGGCGACTCAAAATTGAAGAAGAGAGCTCACCCAATATCGCCGCATAAGATCTCAGCAGGTGTCAGTTCATCTGGCACCTGCTTTTCCAGAGTTTCATTCAACGGCAGTGGCTTACCAATCAGATACCCCTGCATGTAATCAATCCCCAGCGAAATCACCGCACTGCGTATTTCCTCGCTTTCGACGTACTCCGCAACCACCAGCATTCTTTTCATCCGCGCCAGATGGCAAATAGAGGCCACGATTTGGTAGTCGAGGCTGTTCGAAACAATATTGCGAATAAAGCTACCGTCAATTTTCAGGATATCGGCATTCACATTTTTCAGCCGCGCATAGCTGGCATATCCAGTACCAAAATCATCAATCGCAATCTGACAGCCCAGTGATTGCAGCTGCAGCAACGTTGCCTGTGCCTGTTCCGCATTGGTCAAGGCATTGCTTTCCGTCACTTCAAAGATAAGTTGCCATGCTTCAACCTTGTACTTATTCAGTAACTGATTGATGTCATTAGGAAGTCGCGCGCGACATACTGAGGTGGGTGATAAGTTGATAGCAAACCGGTGGGCGGGCATTTTTTCCCGATTCTGCGCCATAAATTTCAGCGTATTTTCAATCACCCACAGATCGATACGGGAGGACAAACCAAACTCATGGGCTACCGGCAAGAAGCTATCAGGGGCAATAGTTTCACCGTCATCCCCCTCAAGCCGCAGCAGGATTTCGTGATAAACGTCTCCACGCACACCAAAAATCGGCTGCGCCTTCAGGAAAAAGCGATTGTTCTCCAGCGCCTGCTGAATACGGTTCATCATCGCAACTTTATCTTTCAGGTCACGTTGCAGGTGCATCACACCACGCCGCTGCAAATTCTCTGGTGAATTGGTTGCCAGCGATAATTCGGCAATGGTACTTAACTCTCCCAGCAACAAATAGATATGGTTAACAGGAGAACGGACATAGCAAAAGCTGATCCCAACCTGCGGTTGCAAAGGCATACCGTCCCAGACAAAACGAAACTGCTTGATATGCCTGTCCAGTGCTTCAATGCGTTCCTGGTGTAGCTCAGTGTTAAAACGCAGGATTAGATCATTACCCGATAATTGATAGACATGCTCATCCTGTTCAAGCAACGGTGTTATCCACTGAGCCAGTTTTTGCTTGTACTGGATACGCAGCATAATGCCGTAATTTTTCACCAGCAGCTCCATGCCCGGAACCCCCAAAAAGCAAAGCACTGACCATGGCGAGTTTTTCAAATCCCGGTTCAAAGCGCGCAAATTCGGAATATGCACCATAGGGTCAAAGAAGGCCAGGCGATGGTTGCGCCGGGTAACAAAACGTTGACGCGTTGCCAGGACAGCAATGAAATTCACGATGAAGGAAAAAACCAGATAACTTGATGAGGTAATGGCAAGCTGCGTATCGTAACCCGAATACCATGGCATATAGCGCTGATAATAATGAATTGCGGTAATAAGTACGACCGCCCATATCAACGAAATAAATTTATAACCGTAACGCATTGCCCCCCACAGCATGACGGGAAGTAACAGTGACAATGTATAATTCGTGCTGAATATTGAGCTTTGTTCATTGAGTGGCATACACAACATTGCCATTAACACAGTCAATATAATCAACCAGACCGCAAACTCTGTTTTAGTCACTTTGGTATCAAACTGCTGCTTTAACTGAGAAAAATAGCCTCTCAGATGCAAGGGGTTGCGAATTGTTCGAATGATGAAATAACACAGCGGCACACCTACAAGATTCCCTGCGAGTATGGACTGATAGTTGATCAATGTGCCTGTATTGAAGGGCATAACGCCCACCATGCCAGATTTGCTTTCATAAACACCCACAAATGCGGCAAACTGAAAGAGTATCAGAAACAGCGTAGCCGGGCAGAAGACTTGCCAGAACATACGCTGAAACAACAGATGAGAGTCGCCGTGGGAAACGTTGTTTCGTCGGGGAGAAAATACTTTATATCCTCCCCAGCTAAGCACGATTGTAACTATAAAGTGCGAAATTATTGAAAGTGTTTCAAATAACCCGACCTGCGGATATTTGTACCAGATAATGGAAATGATAATACCTGGCAATGCCGCCCAGCCAAAAAAAAGCATCAGGCTAATCATCAGCGCTAACGGCAGGTAGAAAAGAATTACTGTCCCCGTACTAATATGGGCATAGGTAGTGGCAGTGCTCAATATAGGCAACAACAAAGAAGGTAAGATGAGAGGTAATGCCCACCATCTATCTCTAATACCAATATAATTTTTATTGAGTTTCATAGATGCTCAGTAGAATCCCGCACATCCTGTAGGGGGTATTCAGACAGGCATCCCACCTGACTTTAAAACGATAAAGTAAAATACATCACAATGATTCATCGATTTTAGTTGTCAGCAAAGTGTGATGCTTGATACATATCAAAAAACATGCCCCTCATTCATCAATTATTACTCTTTTCATTATTTTTTATCGTTAATACATTATTCATGCAAATAATAATATTAATTTCCATAACATAAGAAGATAAAACAACTGAAGCAATTTTACATAAGGAAGAATTGACCATTTCCTCTCAGTGTGCCTTAATGTGAGTATCGCCCTCAGTTGGGTACACTACAAGGAACCTTTTGTGAGCCAGGTTACCAGCCTACGCAAACGACACCGATTTAACAGTCGCATGATCCGGATCGTACTGCTTATCAGCTTTCTCTTCTTCTTCGGACGCTTCGTCTACTCCGCCATTGGTGCGTGGCATCACCACCAGGACAAAAAAGAATCTCAGCAGACTACTCAGCCGCAACAGACATCTTCTGCACAAATCGACGTACATTGATCGCTCGCGCCTGTGATACCCCCAGCATTAAGATTCCTTACCGGATGGCTAATCGCCTGACATTTAACCATCCGGTAAGGGATTTGAGTGATGAAACTTTACCCCCCCTCTCTCGCTTAATTATCAGATAATCGGCCGTATTTTTCGCACAAATGCACAATCTTTTCATCCCACTTCGCCGCACCATTCGCGCTGATTTTTACGTTCCGGTTTAGCGGACATAAAAAGACAAAAAGTGCTCAAATAAACGCTAATTAATATCACCAGCAAATATCACTGACGCAAGCATTTATATTTCGCATGAAAATTAAATAGTTATTTGAATTGTTATCATTTTTAAATACTACAGGGTAATGCCATGAGTGGTTTTTTATTATTTCCAAAGATAAGAAGCGGTCTTGAGTGGGTCGCCGGGCACAGTGATGCGGTCATTCAATTCGGCTGGAATATCGTTGCCGCCGTGATCTTATTGTTTGTCGGTAAATTTATCGCTCGCCTGCTCTCTCGTGGGCTGGAAAAGTTACTGCTTAAACGTAAAGTCGACAGAACCATCATTCAGTTCTTCACCGCGCTGGTACGTTACATCACCCTCGCTTTTTTCGTCGTCGCTGCGTTGGGTCGCCTCGGCATTGAAACATCCTCCATTATTGCCGTCATCGGCGCCGCCGGACTGGCTATTGGTCTCGCGCTACAAGGATCGCTTTCCAACTTTGCCGCTGGCGTGCTGTTGGTTTCCCTGCGGCCTTTTCGCGCAGGGGAAGTAGTGCAGATTGGTGCTGTCACCGGAACAGTAGAAAAGGTGCACATCTTCTCCACCACCCTGCTCACCGCGGACAGCAAAGAAGTGGTGATTCCAAACGGTAAGATCATCGCTGACAACATCATTAACTATTCCCGTCATCCTTTTCGCCGTATCGATCTGGTGATTGGCGTGGGTTATCAGAGTCGGATTGCAGAGGTTAAGCAAGTTATTAATCACATTATCGAGCAGGACAGCCGTATCGATAAGCAACGTGGGGTAACCGTTCGCCTGGGCGAACTGGGCGCTTCAGCGTTGAATTTTTACGTGCGCGTATGGGTGCCCAACATCGAGTACTGGAACACCTATTACGATCTGCTGGAAAACATTAAAGAGGCGCTGGACGCCAACCATATTGACCTGCCCTATCCACAGATGGATGTGCGTATTCAGAATGTCGCACCTCAGCAGCAGCCTCAGCTGCAACTGGTCGATTAGCGTACTATCCGACAGAACATACGCCAGAAGTATTTACTGAAGTATTTGCTGAAATGCGTGCAATAAAAAAACCCTCTGTAAACAGAGGGTTTTTTACATATTACCGGTTCAAAAACCGCTAACGGAAAGGGATATTATTCCCACTCAATCGTAGCTGGCGGCTTACCGCTGATGTCATACACCACGCGGGAAATACCGTTCACTTCGTTGATAATGCGGTTAGAGACGCGGCCTAAGAAGTCATACGGCAGGTGCGCCCAGTGCGCGGTCATAAAGTCGATGGTTTCTACCGCACGCAGGGAAACAACCCAGTCGTACTTGCGGCCATCGCCCATCACACCAACGGAACGAACCGGCAGGAACACGGTGAACGCCTGGCTTACCTTGTTGTACAGGTCAGCTTTGTGCAGCTCTTCAATGAAGATAGCATCCGCGCGACGCAGCAGGTCGCAGTACTCTTTCTTCACTTCGCCAAGCACACGTACGCCCAGACCCGGTCCAGGGAACGGGTGACGGTACAGCATGTCGTACGGCAGGCCCAGCTCCAGACCAATCTTACGCACTTCGTCTTTGAACAGCTCGCGCAGCGGCTCAACCAGACCCATCTTCATCTCTTTCGGCAAACCGCCCACGTTGTGGTGAGATTTGATAACGTGCGCTTTACCCGTGGCAGATGCCGCGGATTCGATCACGTCCGGGTAGATGGTGCCCTGCGCCAGCCACTTAACGTCTTCCAGCTTCAGCGCTTCTTCATCGAATACTTCCACGAATACGCGGCCGATGATTTTACGTTTAGCTTCTGGGTCGTTCTCGCCTTTCAGCGCGTCCAGGAAACGCTGCTCGCCTTCCACGTGAATGATGTTCAGGCCAAAGTGGTCGCCGAACATATCCATCACCTGCTGAGCTTCGTTGAGACGCAGCAGACCGTTGTCAACGAACACGCAGGTCAGGTTTTTGCCGATAGCACGGTGCAGCAGCATCGCGGTGACGGAGGAGTCAACGCCGCCGGACAGGCCGAGGATAACTTTATCATTGCCAACCTGCTCACGAATGCGGGCAACGGCGTCATCGATAATTTTTGCCGGCGTCCACAGCGCTTCACACTGGCAGATGTCGCGCACAAAACGCTCCAGCATGCGCATACCCTGACGGGTGTGGGTAACTTCCGGGTGGAACTGCACGCCGTAGAAGCGTTTTTCTTCGTGCGCCATGATAGCGAACGGGCAGCTGTCGGTGCTGGCAACGGTCACGAAACCTTCCGGAATGGCGGTCACTTTGTCGCCGTGGCTCATCCACACGTCCAGCAACGGTTTGCCGTCTGCGGTCAGGGAGTCTTCAATACCGCGGACAAGCGCGCTGTCGGTCTGAACTTCAACCTGCGCATAGCCGAATTCACGTTCGTTAGAACCTTCAACATGACCACCGAGCTGCATTGCCATGGTCTGCATGCCGTAGCACACGCCGAACACCGGCACGCCCGCATTGAAAACGTATTCCGGTGCACGCGGGCTGTTTTCTTCGGTGGTACTTTCCGGACCACCGGAAAGAATGATACCGCTTGGGTTGAATTCGCGAATTTGTGCTTCCGTAACATCCCATGCCCACAGTTCACAGTAGACGCCCAGTTCACGTACGCGACGTGCAACCAGTTGAGTGTACTGCGAGCCGAAATCGAGGATGAGAATGCGATGTTTATGAATATTGTCTGTCATTGACGCTAATTCCGAGGCAAGTGAAACAAATTCGCCCGGCATATAGCCGGGCGCGGAAACTTATCAGGAGCCCATGCGGTAGTTAGGGGACTCTTTGGTGATGGTCACATCGTGAACGTGACTTTCCTGAATACCCGCACCGCTGATGCGTACAAACTCTGCTTTCGTTCGCAGCGCGTCGATAGTACCACAGCCGGTCAGACCCATACAGGAGCGCAGGCCGCCCATCTGCTGGTGAATGATCTCTTTCAGGCGACCTTTATAGGCAACGCGACCTTCGATACCTTCCGGGACCAGTTTGTCAGCGGCGTTATCGCTCTGGAAGTAACGGTCAGAAGACCCTTTGGACATCGCGCCCAGAGAACCCATACCGCGGTAAGATTTGTAAGAACGGCCCTGGTACAGTTCGATTTCGCCCGGGGATTCTTCAGTACCCGCCAGCATGGAGCCAACCATCACTGCGGCAGCACCAGCAGCAATCGCTTTAGCGATGTCGCCGGAGAAACGAATACCGCCGTCGGCGATAACCGGAATACCGGTGCCTTCCAGCGCTTCAACGGCATCAGAAACGGCAGTGATCTGCGGAACACCGACGCCGGTCACGATACGGGTGGTACAGATGGAGCCAGGGCCGATACCCACTTTAACAGCGCTGCAGCCGGCTTCAGCCAGTGCGCGGGCACCTGCGCCCGTAGCAACGTTACCGCCGATGATCTGCAGGTCAGGATATTTAGCGCGAGTTTCACGGATACGCTGCAGAACGCCTTCAGAGTGGCCGTGAGAGGAGTCAATCAGCAGAACGTCTACGCCAGCGGCAACCAGCGCGTCAACACGCTCTTCGTTACCTGCGCCAGCACCTACCGCTGCACCAACGCGCAGACGACCATGCTCGTCTTTACAGGCGTTAGGTTTACGTTCTGCTTTCTGGAAATCTTTTACGGTGATCATGCCGAGCAGGTGGAAGCTGTCATCAACAACCAGCGCTTTCTCAACGCGTTTTTCGTGCATTTTAGCAAAGACGACATCGCGCGCTTCGCCTTCACGAACGGTCACCAGACGCTCTTTTGGCGTCATATATACGCTAACCGGCTGGTTCAGGTCTGTCACAAAACGCACATCACGGCCGGTGATGATGCCGACCAGTTCGTTATCTTCAGTCACTACCGGGTAGCCAGCAAAGCCGTTACGCTCGGTCAGTTCTTTCACTTCGCGCAGAGTAGTGGTTGGCAGTACGGTCTGAGGGTCAGTTACCACGCCAGATTCGTGTTTCTTCACGCGGCGAACTTCTTCAGCCTGGCGCTCGATGGACATGTTTTTGTGGATAAAACCGATGCCGCCTTCCTGGGCCAGGGCAATTGCCAGGCGCGCTTCCGTCACGGTGTCCATTGCTGCGGAGAGCATAGGAATGTTCAGGCGAATGGTTTTCGTCAACTGGGTGCTGAGGTCAGCAGTATTCGGCAGAACGGTAGAATGAGCGGGAACGAGGAGGACGTCGTCAAACGTCAGGGCTTCTTTTGCGATACGTAGCATGGGCAATATCTCACCTGGGAGGTTATTAAATATTGCCGCGGCATTATACAGAGCGTAACCGATTGCATCCACACTTTTTTGCAAAAAAACCTTGCGCTCCTCTGTGAGCATGTTACTTTCGACTGAATAACTTGCTGATTTAGAATTTGATCCCGCTCACATGTTATCCTCTCAGACCACCTCAATTTTTACCGTAAGCCGCCTAAATCAGACGGTTCGTTTGCTGCTTGAGCAGGAAATGGGACAAGTTTGGATCAGCGGTGAAATCTCGAATTTCACTCAGCCGTCCTCCGGTCACTGGTATTTCACGCTCAAAGATGACACCGCCCAGGTACGCTGCGCGATGTTTCGCAACAGCAATCGGCGGGTAACGTTCCGCCCACAGCACGGTCAGCAGGTCCTGGTACGCGCCAACATTACGTTGTACGAACCGCGTGGCGACTACCAGATAATTGTTGAGAGCATGCAGCCAGCTGGTGAAGGCTTGTTGCAGCAAAAATATGAGCAACTCAAAGCCAAACTGCAGGCTGAGGGGCTATTCGATCAGCAGTTCAAAAAATCACTACCCTCTCCGGCTCACTGCGTTGGGGTCATTACCTCGAAAACCGGGGCTGCGCTGCACGACATTCTCCACGTGCTGAAGCGTCGTGACCCATCCCTGCCCGTTATTATCTACCCGACCGCGGTCCAGGGCGACGATGCGCCAGGACAGATCGTTCGCGCCATTGAGGTGGCGAACGCGCGGAGCGAGTGCGATGTGCTTATCGTTGGGCGCGGCGGCGGTTCTCTGGAAGATTTGTGGAGTTTTAACGACGAACGCGTAGCGCGGGCAATCTTTGCAAGCCGCATCCCGGTGGTAAGCGCCGTCGGCCACGAAACAGATGTCACTATTGCTGATTTTATTGCAGATTTACGGGCGCCTACGCCATCAGCAGCGGCGGAAATTGTCAGCCGCAATCAACTGGAACTGCTGCGTCAAATTCAGCATGGCCAGCAGCGTCTGGAAATGGCGATGGACTATTACATCACCAACCGTACTCGTCGCTTTACCCAGCTTCATCACCGTTTGCAACAGCAACATCCGCAACTGCGTCTGGCCCGTCAGCAGACCGTGCTGGAGCGACTGCGCCAGCGGATGAATTTCGCTCTTGAGAATAAAATTAAGCAGGCCAATCAGCGCCAACAGCGCGTAAATCAACGCCTGAGCCAGCAAAACCCACAGTCGCGCATTTATCGGGCGCAAACCCGTATTCAGCAACTGGAGTACCGTCTGGCAGAGAATATCCGCGCGCGTTTAAGCGCACAGCGAGAACGCTTCGGTAATGTGGTGACGCATCTTGAAGCGGTGAGTCCTCTCTCGACGCTCGCTCGCGGCTATAGCGTCACTACCGCGACCAACGGCAGAGTGCTGAAGCAGACCAAACAGGTAAAAACTGGGGATGTGCTCACTACCCGCCTGTCAGACGGCTGGGTAGAGAGCGAAGTGAAAGGCGTAACGACGGCAAAGAAAACGCGGAAGAAAAAGTCAGATTAAACCGGCACAAATTCCACACGTTTCTTCGAAATCAGACCATGGCCATTCTGACAGAAGTAATCCACCGCTCCGCAGGCTTTTAACACCTGGAGCGGCTGATGGCACTCCGGACAGCGCGCTTCTAACGGAATATCTTTTTTACAGTTTTCACAGTGTGCCACACCGTTTTGTGGTTCCAGTTCTGCGTGACAATCCGGGCAGGTCATCGACATGGTGACTCCTTTAAATAGCGTTCAATTCTGCGCTAATTTTACCATGATACGCCTAGTGTGAACCACGCAACTGTTGCTGTAGGATCAGTAATCGTTCGACCTCCTCCAGCCTGCGCTGCGTCGTGCGACTCACCTCCTGCGGGCTGCGCTCAAACAGACTTTGCGCCCCCAGAATATGTTCCGCCAGACAATGGGCATAAATCGTACCTGGCAGACACCAGCGTTGCACAACATCACCGTCAATCAATTCGAGCACATCGTCGGCACCCCGTCGGTCGTAGCTGATGATACGCCCATCACGCAGATAAAGGCGCAGACCTTTTTGTCCGCCAGCGGGCCCCGCGTATTTATTCAGCCAGATATCCAGCGGTACACCGCTAATCAGCCCTTGCAGATGCGCCTCTCCTTCAGGCGTGGTCAGGTCACCCTGGATGATGTTATGTCCAAGACGGTCTTTAGCGCTCTTCACCTGCAGGGTCATGCTGTCATTACCACCCAGGTAACGCACCGTTTCACGCAGCATGGCCAGTACGTGTGCGCCAATGTCCAGAATCACACCGTCCGGGTGGCGAAGCTCACGCGTATCTGGCTCACCAGTGGCAAAGTTGAGCGCGATCGGCTCTCCTGTAGCGTTAAATCCGCTCGGCTCCTGCAAAAAACCGTCGATTTTAACAACGTCTGAAAAGTGAGAGACAAGTGCCTGTTGTGGGTTATCGCCCTGCCACTGCGTACCGAGTTTTCCCAATGCCAGCTCCATTGCGCCATTGCGCGCCATCCAGTGGTCGAGCGCCAGCACACGGTCGGCAGCGTCGGGTTGCTCCAGCAGCGTTTTCAGTTTTTCAATTTGGGAAAGCGTGGCAACAATCGGTTTTTCAACCACGATTCGTGCGATGGGAGCGGCCAGCGCCTGTTCAAGCACATCGAGATGATGCAGGGATGCGGTGGTGATAAACAGGGTATCAAGCGGTGTTGCAAGAAGTTCAGCGAGCGATGCACAGCGTGTCACACCAGCGGGCTGTTTTGCAGGTTGCACGTCAAATCCCACACAGCACAGGGAATCACCGTAAAGTTTACGCAATGCGGGCAAGTATGCCGTTTCAACGACTGCGCCAAGCCCAACAAACCCTAACAGCATGTTCTCACCTCGTAAATGAATTGGCCGGGACATCACGTCTGCCCCGGCACAATCGAGGTGTTATCAGGCGCTAGTAGCCGGTTTAGTTTGCGTATTCTCCAGCATGCGACGGATCGGCACAATGAGGACGATCAGTACCGCGGCGCAGATAAGCAATGCAATCGAGCAGCGAGCGAAGAGATCCGGCAGCATATCCAGTTGGTCGGCCTTCACATGACCACCAATCAGACCTGCGGCCAGGTTACCCAGCGCGCTGGCGCAGAACCACAGGCCCATCATCTGCCCGCGCATTCTTTCCGGGGCCAGCAGCGTCATGGTCGCCAGACCGATCGGGCTCAGGCACAGCTCACCAAGTGTCAGCATCAGGATACTACCCACCAGCCAGAATGGGGAAACACCTGCACCACCGTTACTGAGAACGTTTTGCGCTGCCAGCATCATCAGACCAAAGCCTGCAGCGGCACAGAGAATACCGATAACGAACTTGGTGATGCTGCTCGGACGAATGTTCATGCTCGCCAGTTTCGGCCACGCCCAGCTGAATACTGGTGCCAGCAGAATGATAAACAGCGCGTTTATCGACTGGAACCAGACCGCCGGGATTTCAAAATCGCCGATCATACGGTTAGTGTAGTCGTTAGCGAACAGGTTGAACGAGGTTGGCTTCTGCTCAAACGCAGACCAGAAGAACGCGGCGGAAACCAGCAGGATAAAGCAGACCAGCAGTCTGGCGCGCTCTTTGCGATTCAGACCAGCAAAGACAAACAGGTAGATAAAATAGAGCGCGACAGAGGCGGCAATCACATACACCAGCATACTGGCAACCGCGACCGGATTTATCACAATCACGCCCTGCGCAATCAGCGTAACGATAACGGCTACGCCGACGGCCAGCGCCAGCAGCCACGCGCCCACACCGTTACGTTTCACTACCGGGCTGTTCCAGGTTGAGTCCAGACCCACTTCGCTGTCATAACGTTTCATCGATGGAACGGCAAACACGCGGAAGATGATCAACGCCACCAGCATCCCGATACCACCGATGCCAAAGCCCCAGTGCCAACCGTGGGATTTAATCAGCCAGCCGGAGATCAGCGGCGCGATAAACGACCCCATATTGATGCCCATATAGAACAGCGAGAAACCGCCGTCGCGACGCGCATCGCCTTTTTTATACAGCGTGCCAACCATCACTGAGATACAGGTCTTAAACAGACCGGAACCGAGCACGATAAACATCAGGCCGATAAAGAACAGGTTGTTCCCCATAATGGCCGAGAGCGCGATCGACAAGTGACCGAGCGCAATCAAAATGGAACCGTACCACACCGCTTTCTGTTGGCCGAGCCAGTTATCCGCCAGCCAGCCACCAGGCAGCGCGGCGAGATACATCGTACCGGCAAAGATACCCACAATCGCCGAGGCATTTTCACGCGCCAGCCCCATGCCGCCGTCATAAACGGTAGCAGCCATAAACAGGATCAGTAACGGGCGAATGCCGTAAAACGAAAAACGCTCCCACATCTCTGTGAAGAATAGCGAGCCGAGCGGATAAGGATGACCGAAGAAAGTTCGGCTTTCTTTTTGATTAACAGAGGATTGCATAATTCTCCCGAAAGTTATGTCGTCGTGCCTGTAAACACCGCGATGTACGCCAGCCAGTTACGTATCTGACCGATTTTTTACATGCGGAGAAAAGTTATTTAACCATTTGATAACCTAAGGCTAGTTTTGTCTAGTACCAGCCCCCGGACTTTAAGATGAAAACTCGACAAATGTCTACTTTCTTAGATTTAAACTTGGCAAAAAACGAATAGTGATTGACATCGCACGGGCTGAGGTTGGCGTTGGAATAACGAAAAAAAACCCGCGACAAGCGCGGGTTTTCATCTGCATCAGCAACGATTACTTGCTTTTTTTGATGTGCTTAATCAAGCGCTTACGCTTACGCATCTGAGTCGGCGTCAATGTATTACGTTTGTTCGCAAACGGGTTCTCCCCTTCTTTGAACTGAATACGGATCGGCGTCCCCATCACGTCCAAAGACTTGCGGAAATAGTTCATCAGATAGCGCTTGTAGGAATCCGGCAGGTCTTTGACCTGGTTGCCGTGAATCACCACGATTGGCGGGTTATAACCACCAGCGTGGGCATATTTCAGCTTCACACGACGACCACGCACCAGCGGCGGCTGATGATCTTCTACTGCCATGGTCATGATGCGCGTCAGCATCGCGGTGCTCACGCGACGTGTAGAGCTATCGTATGCTTCACGGACCGATTCAAACAGATTACCCACGCCGCTACCGTGCAGTGCAGAGATAAAGTGTACGCGCGCAAAATCAATAAAGCCCAGACGGAAGTCCAGCGTCTCTTTGACCTGCTCTTTTACTTCCTGCGTCAGGCCATCCCACTTGTTCACAACGATAACAAGTGAGCGCCCACTATTGAGAATAAAGCCCAGCAGCGACAGGTCCTGATCGGAAATCCCTTCACGCGCGTCAATCACCAGCATCACCACGTTGGCATCTTCAATTGCCTGCAGCGTTTTGATTACTGAGAATTTTTCTACCGCTTCGGTAATTTTGCCGCGCTTACGTACGCCCGCGGTATCGATGAGCACATATTCGCGTTCATCGCGCTGCATCGGAATATAAATACTGTCACGCGTGGTTCCCGGCATGTCGTAAACCACTACGCGGTCTTCGCCGAGAATACGGTTAGTAAGCGTGGACTTACCTACGTTCGGACGGCCGACGATTGCCAGTTTAATCGGCAAATCCTGCGGGTTGAAATCGTCTTCAGGCTCTTCTTCGCCGTTTTCTTTAGCTTCAAGCTGCGCCCAGTATTCTGCGTCTTCATCCACGTCTTCCTGAGGAGCAACGTCATCCATCCACGGCAGCAGAACATGCTCCAGCAGGCTGAGAACGCCACGACCATGGGACGCCGCGATAGGATAAATTTCACCCAGACCCAATGAGTAGAAATCAACAACCGCCTGGTCAGGATCGAGTCCGTCAGTTTTGTTGGCGACCAGGAACGTCGGTTTCTGGCGCGAACGCAGATGTTTAGCAATAGCTTCATCCGCTGGCATCAGGCCAGCACGCGCATCCACCATGAACAGCACAACGTCTGCTTCTTCGATAGCCAACAGCGACTGTTCCGCCATACGGGTTTCAACACCGTCTTCGGTGCCATCAATACCGCCGGTATCAATACAGATAAACTCACGGCCTTCAATTTCCGCACGACCGTACTTACGGTCACGAGTCAGACCCGGGAAATCCGCAACCAGCGCATCTCGGGTGCGAGTTAGACGGTTAAATAACGTGGATTTGCCAACGTTAGGGCGCCCGACAAGCGCGACCACAGGTACCATGTTTAAAGCCTCATTTAAAAAATCATCAGACAACGGGCACATTTTTGCGCCGTTGTTAAAAACAGTAAAACGGCCCCTGCACCAGGAGCCGTTTTTCAAAGCGAGCGGCCGGGACGATTAACGCGTAATGGAGTACAGCGTACCGTCTTTCGCCTGGATCAGCAGTTTACCATCAGCAGAGACCGGCTCGGTCAGGAAACCTGAGCTGTCGACTTTCTGCTGGGCAACAAAACGACCATCGTCAACGTTAATCCAGTGCAGGTAGCCTTCGCTATCACCGACGACCAGATTGCCATTATACAATACCGGGGACGTCAGCAGACGGTGCAGCAGATCGCTTTGCGTCCACAGCGTCACGCCGCCATCGGTGGTCAGCGCCAGTACGCGGTCATTCTGGTCAACCAGGTAGATACGGTTACCGTCGACGATGAAATCATTCACCGAGCCTAGTTCGCGTTTCCACATAATTTGACCGCTGCGCAGATCCAGCGCCGTCAGGTTACCATTATAAGCCAGCGCGTAAACAACGCCATTGACGATAACCGGCGTGGTATCAACGTCGCTCAGACGATCGATTTCCGTTGGGCCTGTCGCCTGAGAGATACGCTGCTGCCAAATCATCTGGCCTTGCTGCATCAGCACGGCGCTCACGCGACCGTTATCACCGCCGACAATAGCTGCGCCAAAGGCAGTTGCCGGAGCGGATTCACCACGCAGAGACAGGGAAGGCATGTCGAGGTTAACGGTCCATTTGATGGCGCCATCAGCTTCGTTTAATGCCTGCAACTGGCCGTTGCTGGTGTGGATCAGTACTACGCCATCGCTCACAACAGGACGAGACAGCGCTTCACCGGCGACTTTCGTCTGCCATGCGGTGGTGCCGTCGCTGGTATTCAACGCATAAACCTGTGCTTTTTCGCTGCCAATGTAAACATGTCCGCCAGACACGGTTACACCGCCAGAAAGCTGTGCAGATGCACGGGAGAACCAGCCGTCTTTCTCACCCAGATTCACAGACCAGACTTCTTTACCGTCGCCTGCGTTCAATGCTTTCACTACACCAGCGCGATCGGCTGCATAGACAACGTTATCCGCCAGCGCAGGGTGAAGATTGGAATAGAAATCACCAATACCGTTACCTACGGAGGTGCTCCATTCCGTAGACGGAGTAAACTGGTTTTCAACCACCGGTAATGGGGACATCTTAACGACATCTTCTTCGCCACTAAACAGTGAACAGCCGCTCAATAGGGTAACGGAAAGCAGCCCTGGCAGAAGTAATTTACGCAATTGCATCGGGTCCCTCTCAGATGGACAAATTATTGATTTTCATCTGCATCATTTCGCTCAGAGCAGGAGAGGCATCGCTTTTCACACCCGCTTCCCATGCGCTACGCGCACCTTGTTTGTCGCCTTTGCTCAGCAACGCTTCACCGCGCAGATCGGCAACAATGGCCGTCCACCCTTCACCTTTAATAGTGTCGAGCGTTTTCAGCGCGGTATCAGCCTGTTTAAGCTGAACCTGAACACGAGCCAGACGCAGGTTAATCACCGCTTTGAGATTTTCATCGCTGGTTGCAGCCAAGCCCTGTTGCAGCTGACTTGCAGCTTTCTCAAGTTCATTTTGGTCAACAAACTGCTGCGCAAGTTCCAGTGAAGCCAGCGCGCCGTAGGTATTTTTATTCTCTGCAGCAAATTTCTCAGCGGCAGGAATGCTGTCCGGTTTACCCGCGCTAACCGCAGTCACCGTATTTTGATACGCCAGAGAAGCAGAGCGTGCGGACTCCGTCTGATGGCTGGTCCAGTAACGCCAACCAACCAGCGCGCCAACCCCTAAAATGATCCCAACAGCCAGCGCCTTGCCGTTTTCAGCAAAGAAGCGTTTTACCGCATCAACCTGGTCGTGTTCGTTCTCGTAAATTTCCACGCTGTCCTTCTCCTTAGCCCAGTAAAGTGCGCAAATGCGCGGCAACGCTATCCTGCGCAACTGCCGTTTGCTCACCAGAGCGCAAATCCTTCACTACAACAGTACCGTCAGCCACTTCGGACTCGCCCAGTACCAGTGCAACGCGGGCGCCCCACTTATCGGCACGGGCAAACTGTTTCTTAAAGTTGCCGCCACCGTGGTTTGTCATCAGTTTCACATCAGGAACTTCATCGCGCAGACGTTCTGCAAGCGTCATTGCCGCCGACTGCGTGTCCGCCCCTGAAGCAACCAGGTATATATCGACAACAGGATCTGCGTTAAATTCCGGATTAACTGCCTGAACTAACAAAACAAGTCGTTCCAGACCCATAGCAAAGCCCACGGCAGGCGTTGCACGACCGCCAAGTTGCTCTACCAGACCGTCGTAACGACCACCGGCACACACGGTGCCCTGAGAGCCCAGGCTGCTGGTGACCCACTCAAATACGGTGCGGTTGTAGTAATCAAGACCACGAACCAGACGCTGATTGACGGTGTAGGCAATGCCTGCGGATTCCAGCAGTTTGCACAAGCCCGCGAAGTGCTCGCGAGAGTCGTCATCAAGATAGTCGCCCAGTGCAGGCGCGTCGTTGAGCAGCGCCTGTACTTCCGGGTTTTTGGAGTCGAGAACGCGCAGCGGATTGGTGTACATACGACGCTTGCAGTCTTCGTCCAGTTTCTCTTTGTGTAATTCCAGGTAGGCGACCAGCGCATCACGGTAGTTAGCGCGGGCTTCAAGCGAACCGATTGAGTTCAGCTCAAGGCTAACATGCTGAGAAATACCCAGCGCGCGCCACCAGCGAGCGGTCAGCATAATCAGCTCCGCATCGATGTCCGGGCCTTGCAGGCCAAATACTTCGACACCCAGCTGATGGAATTGACGATAGCGTCCTTTCTGCGGACGTTCGTGGCGGAACATCGGCCCGATATACCACAGACGCTGTTCCTGATTGTACAGGAGACCATGTTCGATGCCGGCGCGTACGCAGCCCGCAGTCCCTTCAGGACGCAACGTCAGGCTGTCGCCATTACGGTCCTCAAAGGTATACATCTCTTTTTCAACCACGTCGGTAACTTCACCGATCGCGCGTTTGAATAACGGGGTCTGCTCTACAATCGGCAAGCGGATTTCACTGTAACCGTAGCTACCGAGCACGTTTTTGAGAGTGCCTTCAATGCGCTGCCAGATGGCGGTTTCGCCAGGCAGATAATCGTTCATGCCGCGAATGGCTTGAATGTTTTTTGCCACGTTTATTCTCTTTATGAATATAAAAATGAACCCTCAGCGCTAACCCGAACAATGCGGGCGCCATGCGGGTTCAATCATACACGGGAAGCACGCCGCTTCCCATCACGTTGTTATTTTTCAAGCTGCTGCACGTCGATACGACGCGCTTCGTCCAGAATACTCGCTTTAGCGCGGATGCGGGCTTCAAGCTGCGTAATCATGTCGTCGTTATCGAGTCTGTCCTTACGCACGCCGTCTTCATACAGGCCGCTTTTCTTGTTACCGCCCGTCACGCCCAGCGTAGAAACCAGCGCTTCACCAGGACCGTTTACCACGCAGCCGATGATCGAAACGTCCATTGGCGTAATGATATCTTCCAGGCGTTGCTCCAGCGCGTTAACCGTACCAATAACGTCAAACTCCTGACGCGAGCAGGTTGGGCAAGCGATGAAGTTGATCCCGCGCGCGCGAATGCGCAGCGATTTCAGGATATCGAAACCCACTTTGATCTCTTCCACCGGATCGGCTGCCAGAGAAACACGCAGCGTATCGCCGATCCCTTCAGATAACAGCAGGCCAAGGCCGATCGCGGACTTCACCGAACCACTACGCAGGCCACCGGCTTCGGTGATCCCCAGATGCAGCGGTTGATCGATCTGTTTCGCCAGCAGGCGATAGGATTCTACGGCGAGGAAAACGTCAGACGCTTTAACACTGACTTTGAATTGATCGAAGTTCAGACGATCGAGGTGATCCACGTGGCGCATAGCGGATTCCAGCAGCGCCTGCGGCGTCGGTTCACCGTATTTTTCCTGCAGATCTTTTTCCAGCGATCCGGCGTTGACGCCGATACGGATAGGAATATTTTTATCACGAGCGCAATCCACCACCATGCGAATACGCTCTTCACTGCCGATATTACCTGGGTTAATACGCAAGCAATCAACACCGTATTCCGCTACCTTCAGCGCGATACGATAGTCGAAGTGAATATCGGCAACCAGCGGGACGTTAACCTGCTGTTTGATAAGCTTGAACGCTTCTGCGGCATCCATTGTCGGTACAGAGACACGAACAATGTCTGCACCTACGCGTTCCAGCGCTTTAATCTGATTAACCGTCGCTTCCACATCCGTGGTACGCGTATTAGTCATAGACTGTACGGCGATGGGCGCACCATCGCCGATCGGCACGTTCCCAACGTAAATGCGTGTCGATTTTCTACGTTGAATTGGAGCCTGGTTATGCATTAAAAAATCTCCCGCATTGCCGTCTGTTACTGAGCCGGTGATTGTTCGGCATTAACGGTCAGACGCGCAACCTGGTTAGTTCTGATAAAACGACTCAGATCGACAGGTTTACCCTGGAACTGAATCTGCACTGCCGCCGGGGCGCCAATTTTCAGTTTGTACGGCGCTTGACCGGTCAGGTTTAGATTGCCGTCTTTACGCTGCATCCCGCTGAACAGTTTTTTACCGGTCGCATCGGTTACTTCCAGCCAGCAATCGGCGGTAAAGTTCATCACCAGCGCGTTAGGATCGGCTGCAGGTGTAGTCACACCTGCCTGATCGGTCGGCAGAGGAGCCGCTGTAGCTGGCGCTGTTGGCGCTGCGGTTGCGGTATCGACGTTAGCCTGAGATGGGGCAACAACGGCGTTCTGTTGCGCATCAGCGGCGGGTGCCGGGGTCGCAGCAACGTCTGGCGTTGGCGCTGCGTCCGCCACCGCACCATCGTCAGGAGCCGGAGGGGTATCCTGCCCTGCTGCTGCGCTGGTATCTAACGGTACGTTCTGCGCACCCTCTTTACCGGCATTCAGCTCAGCAGAGGATTGATCGGCCATGGTGGTGATCTCTTCCTGCTGCGCTTTATGGTTCTGCCACCACCAGGCGCCTGTCAGTCCGACAACGACAAACAGCACCAGCCAGGTAAAGGTCATTAACCAGCCGTCACGTTTCTTACGACGCTTACCGAGCGAAAAGCTCTGCATCGGTGCGACCTTAGCTGGTCGAATCGGAGCCTGTTTTTCCAGCCCTGGCAACAGTTCTTCTTCAGGAATATGCACCAGACGCGCATAAGAACGGATATACCCGCGCAGGAATGTTGAAGCAAGATCGGCTGGCGCCTTATCTTCTTCAATATCGCGTACCGTGGAAACCTTCAGGCAAAGTCGCTCCGCGACTGCCTGCTGGCTGAATCCGAGTTGTTCACGGGCATTGCGCAGACGAACGCCGGTGGATAGTGTTTCATTTTTGTCGTGCGTGGCTTCAGTATTCATTCGCTACAGCTGCGTAAATTTGGGTTCTGATGCCGGCGAGCCACAATGCTCACCCACACCGCGAAACATCTGGTCAGTTAACCTTCGTCAGACAGTATAAAACGGTCAGACTATCAATGACAAAACGGCGTAAACCTGAGGGCTAAACACTTGTTACGCCGTTACATACTGCCTTAAAGTCGACAAAAACGCACCGTTATTATTGACCTGACGACGACAACAAAAAACCTCATATGGCTTACGTTGCACTACGGTACAGGAATTATACCGTAGTGCGCCAACATCAAACGGTCTTAATGTCGATAGCGTCGCCCTGCATACGCTTACGCAGAGTACGCTTGGTACGGTCGATAACGTCGCCCGCCAGCTGACCGCAGGCTGCATCGATGTCATCACCACGTGTTTTACGTACGATGGTAGTGAAACCATAGCTCATCAACACTTTGGAGAAACGATCGATACGGCTGTTAGAACTACGGCCATACGGCGCGCCCGGGAACGGGTTCCACGGGATCAGGTTGATCTTACACGGCGTATCTTTCAGCAGTTCTGCCAGCTGATGCGCGTGTTCAGTGCCATCATTGATGTGATCTAACATCACATACTCAATGGTTACACGACCCTGGTTAGCGTTGGACTTCTCCAGATAACGACGAACCGCGCCAAGGAATGTTTCGATATTGTACTTTTTGTTGATAGGTACAATTTCGTCACGAATTTCATCGTTCGGCGCATGCAGAGAAATCGCCAGCGCGACGTCAATCATATCACCCAGCTTATCCAGCGCAGGGACAACGCCTGAGGTGGAGAGCGTGACGCGACGCTTGGACAGCCCAAAACCGAAGTCATCAAGCATGATTTCCATCGCCGGAACCACGTTGGTCAGGTTGAGCAACGGCTCGCCCATCCCCATCATCACCACGTTGGTAATAGGACGCACGCCCGTAGCCTTCACCGCACCAACGATCTTCGCCGCGCGCCAGACCTGACCAATGATCTCCGATACCCGTAGGTTACGGTTAAAGCCCTGTTGCGCCGTAGAGCAGAATTTACACTCTAATGCGCACCCGACCTGTGAAGAAACACACAGGGTCGCACGATCGTCTTCCGGGATATACACAGTTTCAACGCGCTGATCGCCAACCGCGATAGCCCATTTGATCGTACCGTCAGAAGAACGCTGCTCTTCCACCACTTCCGGGGCGCGAATTTCAGCCACTTCTTTCAGCTTGTTACGCAGCACCTTGTTGATGTCAGTCATGTCATCAAAGTTGTCGCTGCAATAGTGGTACATCCACTTCATGACCTGATCGGCACGAAACGGTTTTTCGCCCATCTCTTTGAAGAATTCGCGCATTTGCTGACGGTTCAGATCCAGCAGGTTAATTTTTCCATTTTTATTTGGAACCGCAGGAATGACGACTTCAGAGGTGTTAACTAATTCAGACATAATTTTTTCCGGCCTCGTTGTTACACGTTGTGGCCCGTGGAGGGTTAAAAAGAAACGCCCCGGCAAGCAATCTGCTCTTCCGGGGCGTTGCATTGTACAAAGTCTGGCGCAGGGATGCCACGTTTGCACGAAGCATTAGCGAAAATAATATGTAAAGGAAGATCGTAGGCCTGATAAGACGCATCAGCGTCGCCACCAGGCAAAGCAGAGCCGGATGCGCAAACGCTTATCCGGCCTACAGGACGAGCTTATTAGCGCGTACGCGGGCAAACCTCGCCTTCACCAAAGAAATAGGCGATTTCGCGCGCCGCTGACTCAACGGAGTCGGAACCGTGAGTACCGTTCTCGGTGAAGCTGTCAGCATAGTCTGCACGCAGAGTACCGGCCAGCGCATTCGCCGGGTTGGTTGCGCCCAGCAGATCGCGATGACGCTGTACGGCATTTTCGCTTTCCAGAACAGAAACAACGATCGGACCGGAGGTCATAAATTCAACCAGACCGTCAAAGAACGGTTTGCCATCGTGCTCAGCATAGAAGCCACGTGCCTGCTCAACGGTCAGGTGCAGCATTTTAGTGCCGACAATTTTGAACCCTGCTGCTTCAAAGCGCGCAAAGATGCTCCCAATAACGTTTTTTGCCACCGCGTTTGGTTTGATGATGGAAAAAGTACGTTCAATAGCCATGATAACCTCTGTAATGTGTTCTGTTGTTGTCTATATAGATGTACGATCTGGCGCGGATTATAAAGAGCATCCCGGCAATTGACTATTGATGAAGGTAACATTTCTTTAAAATAAGATGAATTTTAGCAACAAACAGTCACCAACTGGTCTACTGCATCGAAAATCTCACCGTCGCTACCTGACCAGCGTCATCCATCACCAGCAGTTGATAATCCCCTTTAGTCGCCAGCCGTAGCGTAAGACGACGTCCACGTTCTTCCAGCCTTTCACCGTTAAGAAACCACCAGCGTTCACCGCTCCCACCACTGGTTTGCACCGGCAATGAGGCTTGAGCAGAACCGGGTAAACGCTTCACAATCGCGCCATCACGAATACCTGTCAACTGCAACGGCTGTGAAGCGTCTTGTCCCAGCGGCGGACACGTGGCAGAAACTGGCGGTAATCTCGCCCCACGGCGTTCTGATTCCGGTAGCCATGGCTCCAGCGGCAACGGCCAGACGATTAACGTTTGCTCGTGCGTCTGCGGGCAATCCGCCGCCACACGTTTGCCTTCATCATCCAGCCAGACAGGAAAACGAATGCCATTAACCCCTTCCTGCTCGGGCAATAATAACGTTGGCGGCTGACTGCCATCCAGTAACCAGGTTGCCAGACGGCGACGGCAGTTGCTGTCTCCAGGGGCAAGGGATTGCCCGCCCGGCCAGCACACCACACCGCGACTCACGGATTCAGGGCGTGGATCTTCCGGCTGATTTGTCCCGCGAGAGAGCAAAAGATTGTTGACCTGAGTGAGCAGCGGCACGGCGCTGGCAAATCCAAACTGGCCCACCACCGGCGTTCCGTCTGGTCTGCCAGTCCAGATACCGATCACATAACGGGCGTTAACGCCAATCGCCCAGGCATCGCGATAGCCATAGCTGGTGCCCGTTTTCCACGCCAGCGGAACCACTCTGCTCAGCGCGTTATCCGGCAGCGGTTGGGCTTCGTCGGCCATAATACGGCGAATAATCCACGCCGCGCCCGCCGACATCAACGGGCGTTCAAGCAGTGGGTCACCCGGCTGCAGACGCAGTTTTCCCGCTTTTCCCTGGCGGGCAAAGGCGCTGTACGCTGCGGCCATATCTTCCAGCCTTGCCCCCGCGCCACCTAAAATCAGCGACAGATTTGGCGCAGCCCCTGCGGGCAGATACAGCGGTAAGCCGACGTTACGTAACGATGCGGCAAAGCGCTTCGGACCATAGGCTTCGAGCACCTGCACGGCGGGTAAATTCAACGACCTTACCAGCGCTTCGCTCATGCTCACCGGGCCATGAAAACCGCTGTCAAAATTCCCCGGTCGATAGTCCCCAGTTCGCCGCGGGACATCCTGCAACAACGAAGCGGGATGAATGAGTCCGTCATCCAGCGCCAGACCGTAAACAAACGGCTTCAGCACCGAGCCTGGCGAACGGATCGCATTCACCATATCCACATGACCAAAGCGGGAGTCGTCATTCATATCTACCGACCCCACCCAACCACGCACGCTCATATCGGTGTGATCGACCACAATCATTGCCAGCGAACTGCGTGCAGGTAAGCGCCCCTTCCAGTTCTGCGCCAGCTCTTCCAGTTGACGCTGCAATCCGGCATCAAGGGTAGTCACGATTTTATCGCTCCGGCTTTTTCCCAGCATCATGCGCGAGAATAACGGCGCTAACTGCGGCATTTGCCTGGGCGCCAGCCAGACTGGCTCTTCACGCGACTCCTGTACCTGTCTGGCAGGCCAAATGCCCTGGGTCGCCATACGTTCGAGCACTTTATTACGCGCCGCTTCAGCACGGTCCGGCCAACGGTCCGGGCGCAGGCGACTCGGTGCCTGTGGCAAAACAGCCAGCAGCGCGGCATCGGAGTAACTCAATTGCGCGGGTGATTTACCAAGATAGGCCCAGCTTGCCGCCCCCACACCCTGCAGCGTACCGCCAAACGGCGCACGGTTGAGATACAGTGTCAGGATGTCGCGTTTGGAGAGATGCCATTCCAGCTGCAATGCGCGCCAGAGCTGGCGAAACTTGCCGCCAAAGGTTCGCGGATGAGGATCGAGTAATCGTGCGACCTGCATGGTGAGCGTACTGCCGCCCGAAACCACGCGCCCAGAGGAGAGGTCCTGCCATGCTGCGCGCAGTACTGAAAACGGATTGACGCCGGGATGCTTCCAGAACCAGCGGTCTTCGTAGTTAATTAGCGCCTCAAGGTAGCGGGGCGACACCTCATCAATCGTTACCGGATACCGCCAGATACCTTCGGCATCGGCAAAGCGCCAGAGTGGCGTACCATCATGTGCCACCACGACCCGTGCCGGATCGACTTCGTGCAAGGGCAGCGGCCAGATTTTATCTGCCGCCCAAACTGCCGCCACAATCAATAGCGCAACGGCTGCCAGCCAGAGCCAGCAGCCGCGTTTACCCAACCCGCGCATCATTTACGGTCTGACAATCAAAAGTCCCTCTGTCGCACCGGTCGCGCGCCACTGCGGAACATACATTGATTCCACCTGTGGGACGGGAACCTGGTAGGTCCCCGGCGTCACCGCTCGCGCCAGATACACCAGCGTAACCGGTTGTCCTTCATTGACCGCCACCGCAGCGACAAAGCGATCGTCACGGAACTCAACGTGCTGGATATCTGCCTGCTGCATCTGATTAAGCAGATTCGCCACTTCGCTGCCGCTATCCTGCAGGCTGGCGCTGCCGTTGGCCAGATTCTGGTTTTCCAGTTCCAGTCCTGCTGGCAGTAAGTCAACCACCAGTGCATCCGGCACATTCTGGCTGGCTTTCACCTCCAGCCAGACCAGCACCAGCTCGCCGCTGCGCAGCGAATCCAGCGATTTGCTGTTTCCGTCGAGCCCCAGGATTTGACGCTCAATATGCAGAACGTTGTTGGCAGGCGTCGGTGAGGTTTGCGGATAACCGCTCACATCCAGACGCAGCCACAGCGGTAGATTACCGGTATTGGTGACGCTCAGCGTAGACAGCGCATCGGCATCCAGATTACGCGTCTGTGATTTCTCCCCGGCTAACGGTTGCTCCGAGAATGACGTTTGCGCCTGCCATGTGCCTGGCAAGTCCTGTAACGTACGCGCGGCAAGGAACAACGCATTATTTTCCTGAGTCGAGAGCCAGCGCTGCCCAAAGGCCTGTTCTGACAACGTGTTCAGCAGCGTATTCTGCACGTCAGGTTTGAGCTTGTTCTCTTCGAGCAAGGCCAGCATCAACGCGTTATCCCGCAACGCACTGCCGTAATCCGCCATCCACTGTTGCGTATCGCGGCGCGGCGTATTCAGCGCTAGCGTCAACGCCTGTTCACTGCGGTTAGCATCGCCCATATTTTTCAGCGCGATTCCCAGTTGTAACAGCGGTAAACCAGAGGCCGCTTGCGCACGACGCTCCCAGATCTCACGCAATGCGCCGAGCGGGGCTTTTTGCTGACGCGCCAGAACCAACGCGGCGTATGCTTGTACGGCAAACCGGCTTGCTGAAGAGTCGTCGGTATAGCGAATCGACAACATTCCTGGATCCTGCAAATAGCGCAGCAGCCGCTCGTTGCCACGGTTAATGACTTCTACCGGGACGCTGTAGCCCTGTTCATTTGCCCGAACGAGGAAATCCATGACATACGCGGTCAGCCAGTACTCTTCCGACCCGTTTTTATCCCACAGCGCGAAACCGCCGTTATCACGCTGCATCTGCACTAAACGAGAAATCCCAATATCGACTGCCGCACGGCGTTTTTCATCGCTGTCGCCCACAATACCTAACGCCTTCAATTGCGCAGCATTGGTGTATAAGGATGGAAACAACCCGCTCGCCGTTTGCTCCAGGCAACCGTAAGGGTAAGCCTTCAGTTCGCGGATATAACGCGCCAGATTTAGCGGCGGCTTACCGCTGAACAGCAGTTGTCCCTGCATCGTTGCAGGGGAGAAATTGGTCAGTTCTTCGCCCGGAAGCTGCCAGGTTGCGCCCGGCTGAAGTGCGACACCGTTATTAACGGTTTGCGCCGGGAACGCCGGACGCACGCCAATCTTCCACTGTTTATGCTGAACTGGCAGCGTTTCACCCGGTAAAGTCAGACCGCTAATTTCTGCCTGAATTTCGCCATCGCCAAACCCCTCCCGCGCACGCACCGGAATAAACAACGTAGTCCGTACGCCTGGTGCCAGATTTACCGGAGCAGGATCTTGCCCCATCAGCTCCAGTAAGCCATTGGACGCGAGCTTAATATTCAGCGTTTGCGGTTTGTCAGTCAGGTTAGTCACGTCCAGCGTCAGGCGCGAGGTATCGCCTCCCGCCAGAAAACGCGGCATATTCAGTTCAGCAATTACCGGCGCGGCAACAATCACCTTGCTTTCACTGCTGCCAAAGTCATCCGCCGTCCAGGCCTGTGCCATTACCCGTAGCTCGCCGTTGAAATCACCAATCGGTAGCGTCACCGTACCTTCGCCCTGCTCGTTGAGCGTAACCGGCAGCGCCTGTTGCGCCACGATATTGACGTGATTAACCGGTGGCTTACCGCCGCGTTTTAATTCATCGCCATCTCCACCAAAGCGCAGCGCCGCCAGCCGCCCTTGCCCTTCGATCACCTGGCCGTAAATATCATAAATATCCGCGCCATAGCGTTTTTGCCCGAAAAACGCCTGCCACGGATCTGGCGTGGCGTAATCGGTAATGTTCAACACTCCGCTATCAACAGCAGAGACCAGCACGTTAACCTGTTTTGGTACGTCGCCATTTTTGACGCTGGCTTTAATCTTGACGGTCAACGGCTGGTTTGGCCGTATTTTCGCCGGGTTTTCCAGCGCCAGCGCCAGACGACGGTTTTCATCACCTAACGGCAAATGCAGTAAACCGACCGCCCGTTTTGGCGTGGCCGAACGGGACTTGTCGCCAGGACGAACCACCAGCGCACTGAGATACAAATCGTGGCGATTCCAGGTTTTATCGATTGGGATGGAGATATCGAGACCATCCGCCGGTACGTCTATTTCTTGCCACCACAGCGGGCCTTCGCTGGATTCCACCATCGCATAACCTTTGCCAGCAGCGGGAGCGGCAACGTGCAGCTTCATGGTATCGCCAGGACGATAGCTGGGTTTGTCCAGTTTCAGAGTCACGCGATCGGGACGCACAGCCCCACTGCCGTCGCTGTTATCCTGCCAGCTATAACCTGCCCAGAAGCGTACGCTGCTCACCGCATCATTCGGGGCTTTCACTTCCAGACGATAGGCACCCCACTCAACCGGGAAGCTGACTTTACCGGTTTCATCGGCCTTAAGATCCAGAGTCTGCTCACCTTCAACCAGATCCTTTTGATCGAACTGAGATTGCCAGCCCTCGCCTTCAGACCAGTTCCAGTAGTAATCCCGGCGCTCGCGGATCAAACGCACCTGCAAACCGGACACCGCTTTTTTCTCGCCCTGCGCATCGGCATAAACAATGTCGAAAGCGGCGTTGCTGTTTTCATCAACGATAGGCTGATTCAAAGTGGTATCAGTGCGGTAGTCATAGACGGCTTTTGCCGCAAACTGCGGACGAATACCCGGCAGCGTGTCCGCAGGCCAGATGGCTTGTTCAGCCCGACGCGTCACCGGGCGGCCACCAGATTCCAGCAGGCTGGCTTGCAGGATCACCTGTAACGGAGAATGCGTCTCCTGCCATTGGCTGTTGGTAGTCACTTCGCCGCGACCGTGTTCATCCAGCGTAAGCTGAACTTCATCGAGGCTGCGGGACAGGTTTTCTTCGGCAATATTACCAAATTGGAACCCCGGCAATGCCTGCACCGCTTCGCGCAGCGGGCGCAGGAAAAGCTGTCCTTGCAGAGCATTGCCGTTAGCGGGCGCGCCGTACAGGTAGTAGCCCACTACCGAGAACTTCACTTCATCAGCCGGAGCTACCGGAATCTTATTGGCGGAGAGATTGAGCGCCATCCGCTCAGGCATAAAATCTTCGACGTGGAAATCCCACATCCGTGAGTGGTTGTCGCCCGTATTAGCACGAATATGCCACATACCGGTTGGCGCGTTAGTGTCCAGCGGCCAGCTAAAGCGGTACAGACCGTTCTCCGGCTGGCTAACCACCGAACGTAACACTTGCCCGTCGGGCTTTACGACCTCCAGCTTCACCGGCTGGTCGGGCAACGTTTTGCCGTCGCTGTCACGCAGTAATCCGTTGAGGATCACCGTTTCGCCAGGACGATAGAGGTCACGGGGACCAAACATAAAGAACTGCTTGCTGTATCCCGGTGCACCGGCAATATCAAATTCAGCCAGATCCAACGCCGGGAGTTTCAAATCCAGCAGCGTGGTTTGCCCGTCTTTGCGGGCCAGCAATAAAGCCGCGTCTTTATCAGTCTCCAGTTTGAGATGACCCTGCGCGTCGCTAGTAGCCTGCGCCAGCGTCTGTCCTTTTTCGTTGAGTAACGTGACCTCAATACCCTGCTGCGCAGCGCCATTTTCCAGACTCTGTGTAAAGACATCCAGTTGATTATGGTAACGGTGCGCAGACACACCAATATCGCTGAGCGTGAACAGCGTAGCGGCATTACTGTAGTTGTATTGTCCAGCCTGATTCATCACCGCGATGTAAACACCTGCTTGCTGCAACGGCTTGATATCGCTCAACGACAGCAGCAGCTTCTCACGGGTGTTACGCGCAGGATTGAGATCAAAGCGTCCGGTATACACCAGTTCCGCCATTTTCAGCAGATTGTCAGATTCCCAGTTCGTCAACGAATTGCGGTATTCCCACTGGCTGACAAATGCGCCGAGCGATTCAGGCTTCACGCGAAAGAAGTTCACATCCACGCTGTTAACGTTGAGGGCCATTACCGGCAGGCCTTCAATTACTTTTCCCGGCAGCAGCGAGCCGCGACTGGCAAACCCTACGCTTGGCTGTACATCGCGGGTGGTAATATTTTTTTCATAATCAATAGCGAACGTCGCTTTATTCAGCGCCAGCAAATCACGCTCAATGGTCACCACCAGTTCCCGGTTAGGTTCCAGATGGCGTAAGCGCAGCTCTTTCAGATTTGGCGCCAGCTCCCAGGCACCATCCACTTTGCCGCTTTTTTTATCAACAACGTGCACGACGCGGGAAAAATCTTGTTCTGGATCGAGGGGAATGGAGAAGGTCAAAACGAGCGTTGCCGCACCGTCGAGCTGGACCTCTGAGGCATCCAGCAGCGTCAGCGACTTGCCCTGGCTTTGCTGCACCAGCTTTTGTAATTGAGCTTTATCTTTTGCTGGCGCAGTCTGTGGCGCAGGTGCATCAGGTTTCGCAGCCGTCGGTGATTTTTCGTTATTATTATCGCACCCGACCAGTGCCAGCATCAGCATGCAGGCCGCTACGCGTAAATGTTTCATTTTTCATCCCTGGCCGTAGTGGCCCGTTAGCTACGTAGAACAACTATTATGCGTCAGATTTCCGGCTGTGGAAGTCAGTAACTGAACAACGTTGTCTTAATTTAAGTGATTAATGTGGATTCACCTGACAAATCAGCCTGTTTTACTTGTCGCTTTACGGTAAACATCCGACAATTTGCCAAAACCTGGTAAAAATGGAGATGCCTATGACCACCGCCTTCTTTGTCGCTGCCGACTGGCTTGCCGAACACATTGACGACCCGGAAATACAAATTCTTGATGCCCGGATGGCACCTCCAGGACAGGAAGATCGCGATGTTGGCGAGGAGTATCGTGAGGGCCATATTCCTGGCGCAGTATTTTTTGATATTGAAGCGCTTTCCGATCATACCTCACCGCTACCACATATGATGCCACGCCCCGAAGCCTTTGCCGTTGCGATGCGCGAGCTGGGCGTTGATCAGGATAAGCATCTGGTTATCTACGATGACGGTAATCTGTTTTCCGCGCCACGCGCATGGTGGATGCTGCGGACATTTGGCGTCGAAAATGTCTCCATTCTGGCAGGCGGTCTGGCAGGCTGGAAGCGCGATGAGCTAATGCTCAAGGAAGGCGATGAGGATTTACCTGAAGGTGAATTTAACGTGGCCTTTACGCCTGACGCAGTAGTGCGCGTTACCGATGTACTGCTGGCCAGTCATGAAAAAACGGCGCAGATCGTCGATGCCCGTCCGGCTGCGCGTTTTAATGGCGAAGTTGACGAGCCGCGTCCTGGTCTGAAACGTGGTCATGTGCCGGGTGCGCTTAACGTACCGTGGACAGAACTGGTTCGTGACGGCGAACTGAAAACCACCGATGAGCTGGATGCTATTTTCTTCAGCCACGGCGTGAGCTTTGACCGCCCTATTATCGCCAGCTGCGGCTCCGGCGTAACGGCTGCCGTCGTGGTGCTGGCACTTGCCACGCTGGGCGTTTCTGACGTCGCATTGTATGACGGCGCATGGAGCGAATGGGGAGCACGCAACGATTTACCGGTAGAACCGCAATTATAAAGCTGGAAAAGCCGGATAGCGCTTCGCTTATCCGGCCTACAATTTAGATAATCCGGTTCTGTTTAAAGTCGCGCAGGAAACCGCCCCAGCGGCGTTCGTAGAACGGTGCGATATGCTCAGTGATAAAGTGGCTCACGCCCTTCTCACCCTTCTTCACCTGGCAGATATCAATAGGTTCATCGCCCGGCAGCGTATCGGTCGCGACGCTGCCAGCAGCGTGGATGATCTCTTCAATATCCCCTTCTGCTTCAATACCAATCAGCAGATTCGGCTGGGCTTCCGCGCTTTCTTTGATTGAGCAGAGAAACGCGCGTTTTACCGGCTTAATGGTTTTAAACAGCGTAGTCAGCGAGTCAATCATTTGCGCCGGAGGTTCAGCGACTTCAGAGAGGATCAGCGATTCACCGCCTTCCAGTACTTCCTGGGTGCTGAGCGGATTCCCCTCTTCCCCCATCAGCAGGCTGATTTCACGCGGCATAAACTCTTTGCCGGTCGGCAGTTTCGCGTTGAGAAACAGCGTTTCGCCGAGCGTCATTTCAAACAACGTACGCACCGGCATAACGACAAATGCTTGCTCATCTTCCACCGCCTGCTGCAGGGCTTCCAGAGAGGTGAAGAACGGGATCACGGTCGTGCCGTCTTCTTTTTCCCAGTGCTGCAGGTCGAGAGCGCTGTCTTCAACCACCGCCTCGCCTTCTGATGCAGTACCCGGCACCCAGACTGTGGATTCCAGTAAAGTACGGAAAAATGCCGGACGATGCGCAGGCTCTGTTGCCGCTTGCTCCAGCAACGTTTCTAATTCGTTTTTTGTTTCGGACATAAGTATCACAAATTGGATGAATACATGTAGGCCGGATAAGCGTAGCGCCATCCGGCAATACAGTAATAAATTATGCGGTCAGCAGATTCGCAATCGTGCGCACACCCAGACCGGTTGCGCCCGCAGACCACTGCTCAACCGGCGCTTTGCGATAGGTTGCGGAGCAGTCGATATGCAGCCAGCCCTGCTGGTAGTTTTCCACGAAATGGGACAGGAAGCCCGCCGCGGTGCTTGCACCAGCCGGGTAAGCCGCGCTGCCGGTGTTATTCAGTTCGGCAAAGTTAGACGGCAACTGACTACGGTGGAACTCTGCCAGCGGCAGACGCCAGAACGGTTCGTTTTCTTGCGCCGCACTTGCCAGCAGGCGAGCAGCCAGCTGATCATCAAAGCTAAACAGCGCGTGGTAATCATTGCCCAGCGCGGTTTTCGCCGCGCCGGTCAGCGTGGCAGCATCAATAATCAGCTCCGGTTTCTGCGCGCTGGCATCGATCAGGCCATCGGCCAGCACCAGACGTCCTTCGGCATCGGTATTCATCACTTCAACTTTTTTACCGTTGCGATAGTGAATGATATCGCCGAGCTTAAAGGCGTTGCCGCTAATCAGGTTATCCGCGCAACACAGATACAGCTTCACGCGCTTGTTCAGACCACGGGTGATGGCAAATGCCAACGCGCCGGTGACCGTTGCCGCACCGCCCATGTCGGACTTCATTGAGTCCATAAATGCGCTTTGCTTGATGCTGTAACCACCGGAATCAAAAGTAATTCCCTTACCAACCAGGCAGGCATAAACCGGGGCTTCTTTGTCGCCTGTTGGGTTGTAGTCCAGCGCCAGCAGCACCGGCGGACGTTCAGAGCCGCGACCCACGGTATGCAGACCCATGTAGTTCTGCTCGCGCAGATCTTCACCTTTGGTGATGCGGTAAGAGACGTTATCGCACGCGACGGAGCACAGCAGATCAACAGCGCGCTGCGCCAGCTGTTCAGGGCCCAGCTCTTCTGCCGGGGCGTTAATGGTATCGCGCACCCAGTCAATAATCTTCAGACGGCTATCCAGCTCTTTGCGCTGCGCTTCGTCCAGAGCGGCCCATTCAACTTTGCGGGTGCCTTTTGGTCCCTTGTAGCCCTGCCAGAACGCCCAGCTACGTTCGGTATCCCAGCCTTCACCATCCAGTTGAACGTGTTTAATGCCCAGGCCGTCGATTTTACGCGCGGCACGCTGGATAAGGCCGAGGTCATCTTTTCCGTTCAGGTGCAGGGTAATGCCGTCATTATTAATGCTGTATGTCGCCTTTTCACCCCAGCGGGCATCGGCGGGTTGCGTGGAAAGCGTAATTTTCATGGCTTCTGTCATTTTATTTATCCTTATTTTCGCGCATACAGGAAAACGGGCCACCCGTGGGCAGCCCGTTGACTTATTCGGCTTCGTCCAGCCAGACCAGCAAAATGGCCTCAAGGATTTTTTCGTTCGATGCCTGAGGATCATCATCGAACTCTTCCAGGTCACAGATCCACTGGTGCAGATCGGTGAAACGAACGGTCTTGGGATCGAGATCGGGGAAAGCGTCATACAGCGCCTCGCCGATTTCGCGGCTATCGGTCCACTTCAGTCCCATACTACCCTCTGTTAATGCTCACGCGCATGATTGATTGTGTAACGTGGGATTTCGACCACTAAATCGTCCTCGGTTACCCGCGCCTGACAGCTTAAACGGCTCTCCGGCTCCAGTCCCCAGGCTTTATCCAGCATGTCGTCTTCTTCTTCTGTGCTTTCCGGCAAAGAATCAAAACCTTCACGCACGATGCAGTGGCAGGTAGTGCAGGCACAGGATTTTTCACAGGCGTGTTCAATCTCGATCCCGTTACGCAGGGCAACGTCGAGAATGGTTTCGCCGGTCTCAGCTTCCAGAACTGCGCCATCGGGACAGAGATCCTGATGAGGCAAAATAACAATCTTTGGCATATTAAACCTCGTCCACGGAATGGCCTTTCAGCGCGCTACGGACGGATTTGTCCATGCGGCGAGCGGCGAATTCCTGGGTTTGTTTGTCTACGTTTTTAATGGCTTGTTCTATCGCGTCAACATCGTCACCCTGTGCAACCTCGCTCAAGTGCGCGGCGGCGGTGTCGATAGCCTGACGTTCTGCGGCGCTTAACAGCGCGGCATCAGCGTTCAGCGCACCGGATAAACTTTCCAGTACGCGTGCCGCTTCGACTTTCTGTTCTGCCAGCATACGGGCTTTTACGTCCTGCTCGGCAAAACTCATCGAATCCTGAATCATGGAGGCGATTTCACTGTCGGTCAGACCGTAGGACGGTTTAACCTGGATTGAGGACTCAACGCCGGTGGATTTCTCCATGGCGGTGACGCTCAGCAGCCCATCGGCATCCACCTGGAAGGTCACGCGGATATGCGCGCCGCCTGCTGGCAATGCCGGGATGCCGCGCAGCGCAAAACGCGCCAGAGAACGGCAGTCCTGCACCAGTTCACGCTCGCCTTGCATCACGTGAATGGACATCGCGGTCTGGCCATCTTTAAAGGTGGTAAAGTCCTGCGCGCGCGCCACTGGGATAGTGGTGTTACGCGGGATCACTTTCTCCACCAGACCGCCCATGGTTTCCAGTCCCAGGGACAGCGGGATAACGTCCAGCAGCAGCATTTCGCTGTCCGGCTTATTCCCGACCAGAATATCCGCCTGAATTGCCGCACCGATAGCGACCACTTTGTCCGGGTCAATAGAGGTCAGCGGCGTGCGGCCAAAAAATTCACCGACGCGTTCACGTACCAGAGGCACGCGCGTTGAACCGCCAACCATCACAACTTCCAGCACATCTTGCGGCTCCACGCCCGCATCTTTCAGCGCGCGACGGCAGGCCAGCAGCGTACGCTTGACCAGTGCGGAAATGAGTTCATTAAAGGTTTCACGGGTGATTTCACCCTGCCATCCAGCCACGTTAACCGTTACAGAATCAGCGTCGCTAAGTGCGATTTTCGCTGCAATCGCGGCATCCAGCAGTTCACGCTGTACGCGGTTATCGCTGCGATCGGCCACGCCCGCCTGCTCGCGAATGTAATCGGCCAGCAGATGGTCAAAATCATCGCCGCCGAGCGCGGAATCACCGCCGGTCGCCAGCACTTCAAACACGCCACGGCTCAGGCGTAGAATAGAAATATCAAACGTACCGCCGCCAAGATCGTAGACTGCGATCACGCCTTCCTGACCGGAGTCCAGACCATACGCGATCGCCGCTGCGGTCGGTTCGTTCAGCAGACGCAATACGTGCAGGCCCGCCAGACGCGCGGCGTCTTTGGTCCCCTGACGCTGTGCATCGTCAAAGTAAGCCGGAACGGTGATTACCACGCCGTCCAGTTCGCCGGACAGCGATTCGGTAGCCCGCGCGGCCAGCGCTTTCAGAATATCAGCGGAGACGCGCACCGGATTAAGCAAACCGGCAGCGGTTTCAATCATCGGTAGACCGTTTTCGCTCGCCTGGAACGTATATGGCAGATGCGGGTAACGCGCCTGGATATCCGCCAGAGAGCGGCCCATCATGCGTTTTACCGAGCTGACGGTGTTTGCCGTATCCAACGCTGCATTGGCGCGGGCATCGTAACCGACAGAGTAGCCCTGCTGCTGATAGTGAACCACTGACGGCAACAGGTGGCGACCTTCATGGTCTGCCAGCGTTTCGGCCTGGCCGCTGCGTACGGTCGCAACCAGGGAGTTGGTAGTGCCTAAATCGATACCTACCGCCAGACGACGCTGGTGCGGCGCGGCGCTCAGACCAGGCTCACTAATTTGTAATAAGGCCATTTTCGCTTCCGGAAATTAAAAATCGAGCAGTTTTTCTTCGAGTTGTTCTGCACTGCTTCGCAGTTTATCGAGAAAACGCAGCTTACGCACGGTATCTGCCGCTGCGTCCCACGTCTCGCTATCCAGCTGTTCCACCATCAGTTGATGGCGAACGTTATACATTTCGCTGACGCGTTTCATAAACGCATCTAAACGTTGACTGTCTTTTGCCTGTTCAATCTCGTCCAGCTCTTCACGCAGCTCAAGTTGCTCCATCAGGAACGCGGTATCGCGCACCGTGTGCTGCTCGCTGCGGATATCAAAACCGTGTAAAGACAATAAGTATTCGGCGCGCATCAAAGGATGACGCAGCGTTTGCCAGGCCTGGTTGATAGTGGCGGACTGCGAAACCGCAGCAAGTTGTTCCGCCTGGGAACCGCTGGCGAATTTATCAGGATGATACTGACGTTGTAGATCCTGAAAACGTAGGCTCAGCGCCTGAGTATCGAGCTGATAACGGGCCGGTAAGCCAAAGAGGGTGAAGTAGTCCATAACATTCTCAGGGCATCGATTCTCTGTTGTTCGATGAGGCAAAACCAGAGAGTCAGGTAAAACAAACCCCACGCGCAGGCGACCACGGTGGGGTTATCAGTAAGCGCGTTACACGTGGAAGCTTTCGCCGCATCCACATTCGTCTTTCACGTTCGGGTTAGTGAACTTAAACCCTTCGTTCAGACCTTCTTTGACGAAGTCTAACTGCGTACCGTCGAGGAATTGCAGGCTCTTACCGTCGATCACGACTTTTACGCCTTTGTCTTCAAACACGGTATCTTCAGCCGCCGGCTCGTCAACAAATTCCAGTACATAGGCCATACCTGAGCAGCCGGAGGTTCTCACGCCCAGACGCAGACCAAACCCTTTACCGCGGTTTGCCAGGAAGGTATTTACACGCGCTGCTGCACTGTCGCTTAAGGTAATCGACATAATAAAACCTCAACTCTTAATTATTTTGCTTCACGTTTGCTTTTGTAATCCGCAATCGCGGCTTTAATCGCGTCTTCAGCCAGAATAGAGCAGTGAATTTTCACCGGTGGCAGTTCAAGCTCGTCGGCGATATCGGTGTTTTTAATCGCCTGTGCTTCGTCCAGAGATTTCCCTTTTACCCATTCGGTAACCAGAGAGCTGGAAGCAATAGCGGAACCGCAGCCGTAAGTCTTGAAACGCGCGTCTTCAATGATACCCTCATTGTTGACTTTGATCTGCAACTTCATCACGTCGCCACAGGCCGGTGCACCCACCATGCCGCTGCCCACGTTCTCGTCGCTGTTGTCAAAAGAGCCCACGTTACGTGGATTCTCGTAATGATCGATTACTTTTTCGCTGTAAGCCATGCTGAATTCTCCTTATCGGTACCGATTAGTGATGTGACCATTCAATGCTGTTCAGATCCACGCCCTGTTTGAACATTTCCCACAGCGGAGAAAGGTCGCGCAGGCGGCCGATGGAGTTGCGAACCAGATTGATGGCGTAGTCAATCTCTTCTTCGGTAGTGAAACGACCTAAAGAGAAACGAATTGAGCTGTGTGCCAGCTCGTCGGTCATCCCCAGCGCGCGCAGCACGTAGGATGGCTCCAGGCTTGCAGAAGTACATGCAGAACCGGAGGATACAGCCAGGTCTTTCAGCGCCATAATCAGCGACTCGCCTTCAACAAAGTTGAAGCTGACGTTGAGAATGTTTGGTGCGCCCTGCTCGAGGTCACCGTTGAGGTACACCTCTTCCATATCTTTCACGCCATTCCACAGACGGTTACGTAGACTGCGCAGGCGCGCCATCTCGGTTTCCATCTCTTCTTTAGCGATACGGTAAGCTTCACCCATACCGACGATCTGGTGCACAGGCAGCGTACCGGAACGCATACCGCGCTCGTGACCGCCGCCGTGCATCTGCGCTTCAATACGAATACGCGGTTTACGACGAACGTACAGCGCGCCGATACCTTTCGGACCATAGATTTTGTGGCCGGAGAAGGACATCAGGTCAACTTTCAGTTGGCTCAGATCGATAGGCAGTTTGCCCACGCTCTGGGTCGCATCAACGTGATAGATGATGCCGCGAGCACGGCACATTTCGCCGATAGTCGCGATATCCTGCACCACGCCGATTTCGTTGTTCACATGCATGATGGACACGAGGATGGTGTCGTCACGCATTGCCGCTTCAAGTTCTTTCAGGTCGATAATGCCGTTACGCTGCGGGGCGAGGTAGGTAACTTCGAACCCTTCGCGCTCCAGCTGACGACAGGTATCCAGCACGGCTTTGTGTTCGGTTTTGCTGGTGATGATGTGCTTGCCTTTTTTCTGATAAAAGTTGGCTGCACCTTTAATCGCCAGGTTATCGGATTCAGTCGCACCGGAAGTAAATACGATTTCACGCGGGTCAGCGCCCACGAGGTCGGCAATCTGGTTACGGGCGATATCTACCGCCTCTTCAGCCTGCCAGCCAAAACGGTGTGAACGAGACGCTGGGTTACCAAAGTTTCCGTCCAGGGTCAGACACTGCATCATTTTCTCGGCAACACGCGGGTCCACCGGCGTGGTTGCGGAGTAATCGAGATAGATCGGTAATTTCATTGCTCTATAAACTCCGTACATCGCTTCAATGCAAGGAATCAGGCAACCGGCTGGATGTACGACCGAGTTAACGGGGTGTGTAGCACCCCGGCCTGATTCTAAAATACTTTTATTATGCGCGTAACTTAACGTCGATCGCGTCTTGAGCACGATTAGTGCGTGGAGCGTCATGGGTATGCTGGCGACCAGACACATCCAGGACTTCCTGATTATTTACCAGTTCGCCCAACGTAATGTTGTTGAGGAAACCGGTCAGACGATCGCTCAGATCGCGCCACAGCGCGTGGGTCAGGCATTTATCGCCGCCCTGACAACCGCCTTTGCCCTGGCAACGGGTCGCATCTACAGACTCGTCAACAGCGCTAATCACTTCACCTACTGCGATGCTGCCGGCATCTTTACCCAGCAGATACCCGCCGCCTGGTCCACGTACGCTGGAAACCAGACCGTTTTTACGCAAACGGGAAAACAGCTGCTCCAGATATGACAGGGAAATTCCCTGACGTTCAGAAATATCAGCCAACGGTACCGGGCCCGTTTCGGAGTTGAGCGCAACGTCCAACATTGCGGTCACGGCATAACGCCCTTTTGATGTCAGTCTCATGTCTTACTTAGCCTCAAACTCGCCCCTGCCCGGGGTTTTTTATTGTAAAATGGGGGTATTGCATAGCAGGGGCAAGTCTGACATTCCCGACTAAATCAGTCAACTATTTACTTGACTAATTTAGTCAGGTATTTAACCTTCAGTGCCATTTTCACTTGCCGGATGCGCTTCGCTTATCCGGCCTACGAATCGTGCGGCCTGTAGACCGGATAAGCGAAGCGCATCCGGCATTAGTACAGTTACTTGCTTTTATTCTGCTGCTCGATTGAAGCTAAAATCCCGCGCAGGATGTTCAACTCCTGGCTCTCTGGACGCGCACGGGTAAACAGACGGCGCAGCTTATTCATCACCTGCCCCGGGTGCCCTTCACGGATAAACCCGGTTGACAGCAGCGTTTGCTCCAGATGACCGTAAAAACGCTCTAAATCATCAACCAGCGGATACTCTGCTTCTTCGTAATCTACGGTCTTGTCGCTTTCCTGCGTCGCCAGCCAGGCCATGCGCACTTCATAAGAGATGACCTGCACTGCCATCGCCAGGTTGAGCGAACTGTATTCCGGGTTCGCGGCAATGGCGACGTGATAATGGCACTTCTGCAGCTCTTCGTTGGTCAAACCAACACGTTCACGACCAAAGACCAGCGCCACCGGCGAGCTCGTCGCTTCAGAGACACTTTTTAAACCGCATTCACGCGGATCCAGCATCGGCCACGGCAGCGTGCGGGAACGAGCACTGGTGCCTACCACCAGGCTACAGCCCGCCAGCGCTTCATCGAGCGTATCGACGATCTGCGCGCTGCCGATCACATCACTGGCACCCGCTGCCAGGGCGATGGCCTGGGAGTCCGGTTTAACCAGTGGATTTACCAGCCACAGATTGGTTAAACCCATGGTTTTCATTGCGCGGGCTACAGAGCCCATGTTGCCAGTGTGAGAGGTTTCCACCAGCACGATTCGAATATTTTGCAGCATTGTATTTCTTCGGCTAAAGATTATTCGGGCATATTATCATAAAACGAAGACATATTCCGAACTCGCTGCTATACTCTGCGCCGTTTTCCCGTTCTTTAACATCCAGTGAGAGAGACCGATGCATCCGATGCTGACCATCGCCGTGCGCGCAGCGCGCAAGGCGGGTAATGTAATTGCCAAACACTACGAAACCCCAGACTCTGTAGAAACCAGCCAGAAAGGCAGCAATGATTTCGTGACTAACGTCGATAAAGCCGCCGAAGCGATTATTATCGAAACGATTCGCAAATCTTACCCACAGCACACCATCATCACCGAAGAAAGCGGTGAACATGTTGGTGAAGATTTGGATGTTCAATGGGTTATCGATCCACTGGATGGCACCACCAACTTCGTAAAACGTCTGCCGCACTTCGCGGTATCCATCGCAGTACGCATCAAAGGCCGTACTGAAGTCGCCGTTGTTTACGATCCAATGCGTAACGAACTGTTCACCGCAACCCGTGGCCAGGGTGCACAGCTGAACGGCTACCGTCTGCGTGGCAGCACCGCCCGCGATCTGGATGGCACCATCATCGCCACCGGTTTCCCGTTCAAAGCCAAACAGCACGCCGCTTCTTACATGAAAATTCTTGGCAACATGTTTACCGAATGCGCGGACTTCCGCCGCACCGGTTCTGCTGCGCTGGATCTGGCCTACGTTGCCGCAGCCCGAGTTGACGGGTATTTCGAAATTGGCCTGCGCCCGTGGGATTTCGCCGCAGGTGAGCTGATTGCCCGTGAAGCTGGCGCACTGGTTTGCGACTTTACCGGTGGTCATAACTACATGGCGACCGGCAACATCGTTGCAGGTAACCCGCGCGTAGTGAAAGCCATGCTGGCTAACATGCGTGACGAACTGAGCGATGCGCTGAAGCGCTAATCGTTGATGCCGGATGGCGGCTAGCGCCTTATCCGGCCTACCAGGGAAGTTCCCCGTAGGCCTGATAAGCGAAGCGCCATCAGGCATTCATCCTACAACAGTGCTAAAACGGTCTTATCCCTCGCCCTACCGGCACCGCACTCATCCACATCACTACCGCAGCAGCGATCAGCACCGCACCACCGGCTAATGCCAGCGTCGTCCAGCCAATCTGTCGCCACAATACCGGCGCTTTATGCCCGCTAAGTTTCACCGCCAGCGAGCGGAAACTGTGTACCAGCAGAGCCAGTGACGTAATCGTCAAAGAGGTTCCTGCCGCCATCGCCAGCGCCGACGCCATACCCCAGCTAAACACGCCAACCACTTTGCTGAACAGTAAAACCATAATGGCCCCCGAGCACGGGCGCATCCCCATAGACAGCACGATCATCAACCGGGCACGCCAGTCATCACCACTTTGCAGCTGTTCAGGATCGGGCAAATGCTGATGCCCGCAGCCGCAACCCTCGTGATGCACATGATGCGGCGTGAAGGCAGTGAATTTTGGGCGGCGCAGCAGCTGGCGCAATTTCTTCAGCGCACGGACGCACAATAAAACACCCAACACGCCAACCAGAGCATAACTCCCTTTCTCCAGCCAGAAACTACTCATATGTAGCTGTCGTGCAGGCAACTGCAAGATGGTAAGCACCACAACCACCAGTCCGATAGCGACCAGCCCCTGTAATAAAGATGAGGCTAGCGTCAGGCCAATACTCGACTTCAGCTTCGAGGGGTGCGTTGCCAGCCAGGTGGTAATGACGACTTTTCCATGTCCCGGCCCCAGCGCATGAAGAACGCCGTAGAGAAAACTAAACAACAACAGCGATCCCCCGGCCTGGGCCGGCCTGGCGGCAACCGCTTTCAGCAATCCACTCATCTGTTGGTTAACATCGCGCTGCCAGACGACACTTTTCATCATCACCTGTGGCCAGGCCTGCCATAACCACAGTATGCCGCCTGCCGCCAGCAGCAAAAAGACCGCCAGCGGCCATAGCGTCAGCCAGCGACGTCTGGCTGCGCGTTGTTGATAAACTACTGACATTGCAGCGTCACCGTCTGTGCAAATTGTTTACCCAACTCCATATCCTCCGGCGGGGCGTCTTCTTTATCCAGCGACTGCGCAAAGCTCAGAGTTTGTTCATTCGGCGTCGGCGTATGTACTGAAATCCGGCATTTCTGGCTTATGGCCTGCCCCAGCCTGGCGTCGCTATCTTTGTCATAGCTCATATCAACGTAGTAGGTCGGGTCGAAGGTTGAAAGGGTATATTTTTGACCACTCAGCGGCTGAGCTTCGGCCAGCGGCAAAACGAACGTCAGCACAGCCTGGTGTTCCTCACGCTCCATGCCATATTCCGTCGGTCTGTTTTTAAACTTTACCTTTTGCCCGTCGTGCCACACTTCGGTGAAATAGTGCTGCCCGAGAACGTTGGCCATCACTTCCGCCGCCAGTTTCTTCCAGATCTCATCACCAGGTTTGGCATTCCCCGCATCGTAAAGCAGATCCGCAGAGGTAATTTCATCCATCGTCCAGCGCATTTTCAGCGCGACGAACTGGTCATTCTCGCTCACTATCTCAGTTTTCAGATGGATAAAGCTGTGGGGATGCGCGCCTGCGCCAAAGGACAGGACAGCGAGAAACAACGTGATAATGATACGTTTAACGCCTTGCATGAGTTCTCCACGATGAAAATCCACACCGCCACAAATAATGATGCCGGGTTTGGCGAAAGAGTGCTGAGGATACCATTGAACGAAAAAATATTGAGCACCCTTTTCCGGTATCGATTCAGTTCTCAATTCCGATAATTTCTTCTTCAGGAAATTCCGCCCAAACACCTTTTCAGCGTCATAACTTAAGTCAAATGATAATAAAATGTTAATTTATAGTTTCATTTTAATATTTAATTAACACTAAATTTGAACAATTGAATGTAAAATCATGCAAATTTAACCAATTGCTAACTATTTTATTTCCATAAATTCACAATAATGGGCGTATATCACATTTATCAAACTTATGATTCATTCCCTCTTCCATTCATTGTTAACTTCACGCCGTGACATGTCCTGCCCCCTACGAAAGGTACAACTATGAAATTCAAACTCGCATTACTCAGTGCAACCCTGGTTTCTGCATGCATGTTGTCCGGCACGTCCTTTGCGGCGGAAAAATATGAAATTGCTGTGGTTGCCAAAGTCACCGGGATCCCATGGTTTAACCGGATGGAAACCGGCGTAAATGAAGCAGCAAAAAAACTGGATGTGAATGCTTACCAGACCGGGCCTTCAACGCCGGACCCGGCGCAGCAGGTGAAAGTGATTGAGGATCTGATCGCCAAAAACGTTAATGCGATCATCGTGGTGCCGAATGATGCCAAGGTCCTTGAGCCGGTACTGAAAAAAGCGCGCGATAAAGGCATCGTGGTGCTGACGCACGAATCCCCGGATGAGCAAATTGGCCAGTGGGATATCGAAACCATCGACAGTGAAAAATACGCCCAGGCCAACGTCGATGAGTTAGCGAAAAATATGGGCGGCAAAGGCGGGTATGCCATCTATGTTGGTTCGCTGACGGTCCCACTACATAACGCGTGGGCGGATTATGCAATTAAGTACCAGAAAGAAAAATATCCGGAAATGTTCGAGGTCACTTCACGTCTGCCGGTCGCGGAAAGCATCGATAAATCCTACGCCACAACGCTGGATCTGATGAAAACCTACCCACAGATGAAGGGCATTATCGGCTTCGGCTCACTGGGTCCAATTGGTGCGGGTCAGGCTGTGCAGAAAAAACGCGCCAAAGATAAGATCGCCGTTGTCGGGATCGCCATGCCAGCGCAGGCAGCACCTTACCTGATGCGCGGTGATATCAAAAAAGCGCTGCTGTGGGATCCAAAAGACGCGGGCTACGCGCTGGTCACCGTTGCCGATCAGCTGTTGCAGGGCAAAGAAGTGAACGCCGATCTGAGTATCGATGGTTTAGGGAAAGCCGATATCGACACGGAGAAGAAAGTGATCCGCTTTAACAAGATCCTCGAAGTCACCAAAGACAACGCACAATCACTTGGTTTCTAAGGCTTTAGCCAACACCAGGGAACCTTAACGCCGATCGTCTGGTCGGCGCTATCAACCAAACTAACACTCAGCGTCCCCCCGGACGCGCGCAGGGGTATTGTCCATGGCAGACACCACCGCATTTATCACTCTTGAGAATATCAGCAAACAATTCCCGGGCGTGCTGGCGCTGGATAACGTGAATTTGACGCTAAGAAAAGGCGAAGTTCACTGTCTGGCGGGTCAAAACGGCTGTGGTAAAAGTACCATTATTAAAGTGATCTCCGGGGTTTATCACCCGGAAAAAGGCGCGCAAATTTTACTCGACGGAAAACTGTTCCATCATCTGACGCCGCAGCTCTCTTCCCATTATGGCATTCAGGTTATTTATCAGGACCTGTCGTTGTTCCCCAATTTTAGCGTCGCAGAAAATATCGCGGTCAACCGCTATCTGCCTGGTGGCGATATCTGGGTGCGTCGCGGTGCCATGAAGCAGCAGGCGCTGGCAGCCATGAAACGTATCGGGGTGAATATCGATCCCGATAAAAAAGTTGAAAAACTCTCAATTGCTGATCGACAGCTGGTCGCCATTTGCCGGGCGATAGCCGCCGACGCGCGTCTGGTGATTATGGACGAGCCCACCGCCTCGCTAACCCGCCAGGAGGTTAATGGCCTGCTGCGAGTAGTTAATGAACTGAAAGCGGCCGGAATTTGCGTCGTGTTTGTCAGCCATCGTCTGGATGAGGTGATGGAAGTGGCTGACCGCATCAGCGTAATGCGCGACGGCAAACTGGTGGGTACATACCCTGCCAGCGAACTCGACAGCCACGAGCTGGCCTTCCTGATGACCGGACAACGCTTCCACTACAGCCCGTTGCCGGAAAGGCCCGCGATTGAGCAAGAGCCGCTGCTTGAGCTGCGCAATCTGAGCCGCAGAGGCAAATACCAAAACATTAATCTGTCGCTGCACGGCGGCGAGATCGTCTCCATTGTTGGTCTGCTGGGTGCCGGGCGCACTGAGCTTTGTCTGAGCCTGTTTGGTATGACGCATCCGGAAAGCGGCGAGATTCGCATTAACGGTCAGCCGGTTACTCTGCGCAATAACCATGACGCCATCCAACACGGGATCGGCTATGTCTCAGAAGATCGCCTGACGCAGGGGCTGATCATGGAGCAGTCGATCTATGACAACACCATCGTCACGGTGTTTGATCAACTGCACACCGGTAGCGGCCTGCTCGATCACCGCAAAGCGCAAAAGTTGGTCGCCAATTTAATCCGCGAACTGAATATCAAAGTGTCCGATCCGCACTTGCCGGTCAAAACCCTTTCCGGCGGTAATGCCCAGCGTATCGCCATTGCCAAATGGGTGGCGACCAATCCCCGCATCCTGATCCTCGACTCGCCTACCGTCGGCGTGGATATCGCCAACAAAGAGGGCATTTACCAGATAGCCCGCGATTTGGCGGAACAGGGTATGGCGGTGCTGATGATTTGCGATGAAATCCCGGAAGCGTATTACAACAGCCACCGCGTGCTGGTAATGCGTCGCGGCAAGCTGGTGGCGGAATTTAATCCTCATCAATGCCGTGAAGAGGAGATTGCTGAAGTGGTCGAGGTAATCAATGAATAAGATGCATCTCTCCCGTTTAATCGGGCAACATGAGTTCTGGCTGGGCCTGCTGGTTGTAGCCCTTGCCGTTGGGCTGAGCGTCAGCACCGACGAGTTCCTGTCTTTAGGGAACCTGACGGATGTGGCCACCAGCTACGCGATTCTCGGCATCCTGGCCTGTGGACTGTTTGTGGTGCTGATTTCCGGCGGGATCGACATCTCATTTCCGGCGATGACCGCGATAGCCCAGTATGCAATGGCCAGTTGGGTTATCGGTCACGGCGGCAACTTCGCGCTGGCGTTAATCATTGCCATTGCGGTAGGCCTGCTGCTGGGGCTGATCAACGGTTTTCTGGTCTACTGGCTGCGCGTCCCGGCAATCATCATTACCATCGCGACGCTGAACGTCTACTACGGCCTGCTGGTTTACGCCACCAAAGGCACCTGGCTGTATGGCTTCCCGGACTGGTTTATGAACGGCATTAACTGGTTCTCGTTCACCGCGGCGGATGGCTACGACTACGGTTTGACCCTGCCCCTGCTGTGCCTGGCGGCGGTGATCATCTTTACCGCCGTGCTGATGAACTATACCCGTCTTGGCCGTCAGGTTTACGCCATGGGCGGCAACCGCGACGCGGCCTCGCGCCTTGGGCTGAATCTGCTGAAGCTGCATTTTTACGTCTATGGCTACATGGGCATTCTGGCAGGCATTGCCGCCGTGGTTCAGGCACAAATCACCCAGTCAGTTGCGCCCAATTCGCTGCTCGGCTTTGAGCTGACGGTGCTGGCAGCAGTAGTACTCGGCGGAACCAGCATGAGCGGCGGGCGCGGTACGTTGACCGGAACCCTGCTCGGCGTGGTTCTGCTGGCCTTCTTACAAAATGGCCTGACGCTGCTCAGTGTCTCCTCTTACTGGCACACCGTGTTCAGCGGCGCCATTATCCTGGTCAGCATTAGCGCCACGGCCTGGAACGAAAAACGCAAACTGGCAAGGGAGCTTTGAGATGAAAACAATCGCCAGATTTTTACCCGGTGATGCCATCATTCGTCTGCAATGCGTGATTATTGTGGTCGTCGCCCTGGTCTTCTCGGCCCTGCTCGGCAGCCGTTTCTTTAGCGTCGCTAACTTCCAGTCGATTGGCTCACAGCTACCAATCCTCGGCATGCTGGCCCTCGGGATGGGCATGACCATGCTGACCGGCGGTATTAACCTGTCGATTATTGCCGGGGCGAACGCCTGCTCGCTGGTGATGGCGGCGATTATCGTCACCCATCCGGATAACCCGCTGTTTCTGGTGCTGGCGCTGCTGGCTGGCGCTGCCGTGGCGGTGGCTATCGGCACGCTCAACGGTGCGCTGATTGCCTGGGTCGGGGTCTCGCCTATTCTCGCCACGCTCGGCACGATGACGCTTATCTCCGGGCTGAATATTCTGCTTTCCAACGGGACGGTGATTTCCGGTTTCCCGACCGCCATTCAATATCTCGGCAACGCCACGATTGCCGGTATTCCGGTGGCGCTACTGCTCTTTTTCCTGGTAGCAATCCTGCTGTGGGTACTGCTGGAACACACCACGCTTGGGCGCAGCCTGTATCTCGTTGGTTCCAATGAACAGGCTACCCGCTACAGCGGCGTGAATACCGTGAGGGTACAAATTTCGGTGTACGTGATTTCTGCCCTGCTCGGCTGGGTCGCCGCCATTTTGATGATGGCGAAATTCAACTCAGCTAAAGCCGGATACGGTGAATCCTACCTGCTGGTCACCATCCTTGCCTCCGTCCTCGGTGGTATCAACCCGGATGGCGGCTTCGGGCGCATTATCGGCCTGGTGCTGGCACTGATTGTGCTGCAAATGCTGGAAAGCGGCCTTAACTTGCTGGGGGTCAGCAGCTATCTGACGATGGCGCTGTGGGGCGCGGTGCTGATCCTCTTTATCGCATTACAGAATCGTAAAGCCTGATTTCAGGAGAAAAAATTATGGCAAGTTACTTTATTGGTGTGGATGTCGGAACCGGAAGCGCCCGTGCTGGCGTGTTTGATCTCAACGGCAGAATGGTCGGTCAGGCCAGTCGGGCCATCGAGATTTACCGCCCGCAGGCCGATTTTGTTGAGCAGTCTTCCGATAACATCTGGCAGGCGGTGTGTAACGCGGTTCGCGATGCGATTAACCAGTCGGATATCAACCCTATCCAGGTGAAAGGTCTGGGCTTTGACGCGACCTGTTCACTGGTGGTGCTGGACAAAGAAGGTAAACCGCTGACCATCAGCCCGTCCGGGCGCAGTGAACAGAACATCATTGTATGGATGGATCACCGCGCCATTACTCAGGCCGAGCGTATCAACGCCCTGCATCATCGGGTGCTGGACTACGTTGGCGGCATTATCTCCCCGGAAATGCAGACGCCAAAACTGCTGTGGCTGAAGCAGCATATGCCCAATACATGGGCTAATGCGGGCTACTATTTTGACCTGCCCGATTTCCTGACCTGGCGCGCAACGGGCGATGACACGCGCTCATTGTGTTCGACGGTGTGTAAATGGACCTATATGGGCCATGAAGACAAATGGGATGCCAGCTATTTTCGCCAGATTGGGCTGGAAGATTTGCTGGAGCATGATGCCGCCAAAATTGGTCGCTACGTGAAAACCATGGGCGAACCGCTCGGTCACGGGCTGTCTGCGCGCGCCGCCAGCGAAATGGGGCTGATTCCGGGGACAGCTGTCAGCGTCTCGATCATCGATGCCCACGCCGGTACCCTCGGCACGCTCGGGGCAAGCGGTGTTTCCGGCGAGGTGGCGGATTTTGACCGTCGTATCGCGCTGATTGGCGGCACCTCTACCGGACACATGGCAATTTCCAAAGAGCCACGTTTTATCGGCGGCGTCTGGGGTCCTTACTACTCAGCCGTACTGCCAGAATACTGGCTTAACGAAGGTGGGCAGTCGGCAACCGGGGCGTTAATCGACCACGTTATTCAGTCGCATCCTTGCTACGAAACCCTGCTGGCGCAGGCTAAATCTCAGGGGCAAACCATTTACGAAGTGCTGAATGCGCTGTTGCGTAAAATGGCCGGTGAGCCGGAAGATATCGCGTTTTTAACCCGCGACATGCACATCCTGCCCTATTTCCACGGCAACCGCTCGCCGCGCGCTAACCCAACGCTCACGGGCGCAATCACCGGACTGAAGCTGTCACGTACGCCGGAAGATATGGCGCTACAGTACCTTGCGACCATCCAGGCCATTGCGCTGGGAACCCGCCATATCATTGAAACGATGAATCAAAGCGGCTACACCATCGATACGATAATGGCCAGCGGCGGCGGGACGAAAAACCCGATCTTCGTTCAGGAACATGCCAACGCCACCGGCTGCGCCATGCTGCTGCCTGAAGAGAGCGAGGCCATGCTGCTGGGTGGCGCCATGATGGGAACTATCGCCGCGGGCGTATTCGAAACCTTCCCGGAAGCGATGTCGGCGATGAGTCGGATTGGTAAAACGGTTACCCCGCAAACAAATCGCATTAAGCAGTACTACGATCGCAAATATCGGGTATTCCACGAGATGTATCAGGATCATATGAAATATCGCCAGTTGATGCAGGAGGAAGCATGAGTAACTCCTGGTCTCAGGCTACCGGCGTATTTCAGCTCTATAGCGATGCCCTGGCGGGTCTGGGGCAGCATCTGACTGAACCGCTCTGGCAGTCGCTAATGGCGGAGCTGCGCGGTTGCCGGAGCAAAATCGTTGTCACTGGCGTCGGTACCTCCGGCATTGCGGCGCGTAAAGTGGCGCATATGCTTGCGTGCGTGGAACGCCCGGCGATCTACCTCAACGCGACGGACGCGGCGCATGGCGATCTCGGTTTTTTACGCGACAACGACCTGGTGATTATGCTGTCGCGTGGGGGGAATTCGGACGAACTCACCCGGCTGTTGCCCGGGCTGAATGCGCGAAATGTGCCGATTCTGAGCGTGACTGAAAACGCCGATTCAGCCATTGCTAAAGCGTCGAGATTGGTGATTTCCACCGGCGTCCAGCGTGAGGCCGACCCGCTGAACATGTTAGCCACCACATCTATTTTACTGGTGCTGGCTATCTTTGACGCCGCCTGCGCCTGCCTGATGAGCGAAAGCGGTTACTCAAAGGAGACGCTGTTGTCTGTGCATCCAGGTGGTGATGTGGGATTAACGTTGAGCCGTGGTAAGTAACGCCAGACAGCTGTTTCGGAGGTAATGAATCTGTTGCCTCCGGTATATTGCTACGTTCACCTTATGTTTTTCACTTCTCTGAAACGATACTGCCTGTGAACGTGTTAAGGGTACTATCGCCGTACCCTTAACAATCCCGGCTCCCCGCGGGAAAATTGTTGCTACGCAATACCCTCCGCTTATTCCTCCAGGCTACCGGGCCGGGCGCGAGGTAGCGTCCTTGCAAAGCGCGCCCTGAGCCAGCATCCATGCTGGCTCTCCCGGCCTTACGGAAACACGTCGGCAATTTTCAGCCGGACCAGCCCACACCTGACCATCTGCGTTTTTTGTTTAAACAGCAAAACGGGTTTCACTGGAAGTCAGAGCGTTGAAGCGATGACCCCGGTCCGGCTGAAAATCGATGAGTCGTTGACGGCTGACCGGGTCTGCCCGCATGGATGCGGGCAGAGGGGACGGCCTGCAGGGACGCAGGCTCGTCCCCGACCCGACAGGCAGACGGCATAAGACGAATGAATCGCATCGCGACGATTTTCCCGCCGGGAGCCTGGGATGCAAGGGAGGCGGCGGTGAGCCTCCTTTGCACGTTCACGGGTATCTCTGATTCAGAGAAGTGATAACGCTGGGGTGAACGGAACCCCATAGCGGAATAAAATATTCTCCATCATGTTTAACATGACATGCAGTACATCTCTGGCATATCTAAACAAAAGATAAAACAGTGAAAAAGCGGATTAACGCGCTGCGTTCCACTACCGCTATCTGTTCCGCACGTTAAAAATTCTGTGACGCTCTCCAGCATTCCTGGTGGAAAGCATTCCATTCTCAAAATCTATGAGCAAACTTTAGCTATTCTTATCAAACATACTCACGGGAGATCCTACAGATGATGTCAACGCTTGCCCCACCATCTGTACTTTCCGCTCCCCAGCGCCGTTGCCAGGTGCTGCTGACGCTTTTCCTGCCGGGGCAAATCGCGACTACACAAACCTTCAGCAGCCTCAACGGCGTCGATGATGCCACGGTTCAGGAAGATATTATTGGCGCAGGACTCGAAATCCAGCGCTATCACCGGCTCGCGATAGCCACCGCGCAGAATGGTGGCTATACGATCGAAGGAACCCCGCTAAATCAACGTCTGTGTCTGTTGCAGTGGCTGCGCCGTGGCCTGCGGATTTGCCCTGCCTTTATCGCTCAGCAGTTTACCCCGGCGTTAAAAGCAGAACTTAAACAAAGGGGGATCGCACGTACGCTGTATGACGACACCAATCTGCATGCGCTCATTAATCTGTGTTCCCGGCGCTTGCAGAAACCGTTTGAGTGTCGTGACATCCAGTTCCTGCGTCTGTATTTACAGTATTGCCTGCTACAGCACCACGCGGGGATCACCCCGGAGTTTAACCCACTCCAGCAACGCTGGGCGCAATCCTGCGCGGAATATCCGCTCGCAGAGGAAATTGGCCGTCACTGGCAGCGCCACGTCATGCAGAGTGCACCACTGGGCGAATCGCTGTTTATGGCGTTGCTGTTCTCAATGCTTCGTATCCCCGACCCGATTCGCGATAATCACAATCAGGATCGCCGCCTGCGTCTTGCTATTGCGCGGCTGGTGCTACGTTTTCGCGAGTATGGCAATGTGCGCTTCAGCGATGAGCAAGGGCTGAATGACCAGTTGTATATCCACCTGGCTCAGGCACTGAACCGCAGCGTGTTTGCCATCGGCATTGATAACACGCTGCCGGAGGAGTTCAGCCGCCTTTATCCCCGGCTGGTTCGTACTACCCGCGAGGCGATTCACGGCTTCGAGGCCGAATACGATGTGCAATTTTCCGAAGAAGAGATCGGGCTGGTGGCCGTTATTTTCGGCGCCTGGCTGATGCAGGAGAAGGATTTACACGAAAAGCAGATAATCCTGCTGACCGGTAGTAATGAACAACTTGAAGTGCATATAGAGCAACAGCTACGCGAACTGACGCTGCTGCCGCTCAACGTAAAACATATGCCGATGCAGGACTTTCAAAAAGAGGGTGCTCCGCGCGGTGTAACGCTGATTATTACGCCGTACACCACGCCACTACCGCTATTTTCACCCCCGTTGATTCATGCGGATCTGGCGCTTACGCCGCATCAGCAGCAGCAGATCCGCAAAATTCTCGAATCATAACGTTGCAGGCTGCGCGACCACCTTCGGGCGCAGAACGATTGCCGGGAGCGCCACCAGCGCCATCACCCAGAACACGCCGCTGCCCAGATTCTGGTACAGATAGCCCGCGAATACGGTCATGATGGCGATACTGCCGCCCATCGCTATCGCGGAATACACCGCCTGCAAACGAATAACTTCGCTCCCCTGGCGTGCCGCGATATAACGCATTGCCGCCAGGTGGCAGACGGTAAAGGTTCCGCAATGGAGGATTTGCACCACGATCAGCCACGGCAGCTCGGTGCTCCAGCCCATCAATCCCCAACGCGCCACCCCGCAAACGGCGGAAAGCAGCAGCAGATCGCGGGCGCTAAAGCGACGGAACAGCTTGTGACTAAGCGCGAAAATAATCACCTCCGCCACCACACCTAGTGACCATAAATAGCCCACCGCCGAAGCGGAATATCCAGCAGACTGCCAATAGATGGCGCTGAAACCATAATACGCAGCATGCGCCCCCTGTAGCAGACTCACGCAAGCAAGAAAACGCCAGCTCTGGGTTATCAGCGCGCGCCAGGCGGGCCATCCCGCACTCTCCTGCTGACGGTTTTCACCCGCTGGCTGCACGCTCGGGCGAATCATCATGCCCAGCAGCATCGAGGCGACGCCAAGCGATAGCAGGACCAGGATCACCCGATAGTCAAACAGGCTCACCAGTTTGCCGGTTAACGCGGAGCCGATCACAAAAGCCACGGATCCCCATAGTCGCACCCGACCGTAATCCATGGTGATTTGTTTCTGCCAGGTGTTGGCCAGCGCGTCGGTCAGCGGTACCAGCGGTGAGAAAAAAAGGTTAAAGCCGATCATCACCACCATCAGCCACGCCACGTTGGTTCCCGCCCAGAAGGCCAGCGCAAACACCAGCGTCAACAGAGCCAGAATACGTAACGCTGAGATCAGCCGGGAGGGATCGCTCACACGCGGCGCAATCAGCAAACTACCGAGAAAACGGGCAATCAGCCCCGCGCCCAGCAGTAAACCGATGGTTTCCGGCGTCAGCCCTAACCCTTCGAGCCAGACGCTCCAGAAAGGCAGAAAGATACCGTAGCTAAAGAAATAGGTGAAATAACCGAGCGCCAGCCAGCGCGTGGAATGCAAAGCCATGAATCCCTCCCGTTTGGAGGCGATAGTCTGGCGACAAACGCAGGCTGGCGCAAGAGAGCATTAACAGGCAGATAACATGATTTTTGCCCTATTCGATGCTAATTTGCATCGCAAAATGGCAGCGTTCTCCCTGCGCTAAAACCTGCAATCCCGGCTGCCCCTGCATGTTGTGGGCATTCACCGGATGCGTTTGCGGCTCCAGGCACAGGAACTCCTCACCCGACATTCTGAACAGCATCAACCACGGAGTTTGCGCTAAAATCGTGACTTTCATCACATCACGATGAATAACGGCCCGCCCGCTCCAGCCAGAATATCCGACATTCAGCCAGCTATCCTCACCGTATTGCGCATGCATGAAATCAGCCGCTGAAGGGATATCACGTTGCCATTCCAGCGGCAGATGCTGCTCCCCCTCAGGCTAGTAGCCGCTTGCGGTGAACTGCGCCGTACTGCGCTTATCAAAGGCGAAAAACGGATGGAACCCGCAGCCGTAAATCATTGGCTGCTCACCGCAATGAGTGAGCGTCAACGAGGCGTGCAGGCTCGAGGTTTCCAGTTGATAGCAAAGCTGCGCCGTATAGTCGTAGCCACAGGGATGCCAACTGCGCAACTGCAGCAAACAACCGCTTTGGGTGACAGTGATAACCTGCCAGCGTTGCAGCCAGCCGTCACCGTGCAGGAAAAAGGTGTCATCTGCGCCATGTTGAGGTAAAACCACCTCTTCACCGCGCAGCATAAAACGATTTCCCGCCACCCGATTCGCGACCGGCAGCATCGGGAACAGGCCGCAATCACCGGGTTGCTGACCATGACCTTCGCGTAAAATGGCCTGTTGATGTTGTAACGAAACCAGACTTAATAGCGAACCGCCCTGCGAGTCTACGCACATCCGCAGATGTGCGTTTTGTAGCGTCAGCAGACCATCCATTATCGGGCGCTTCGTTGCTGGGCTGATGTGCCAGCTTTTGTATGTTGCGCCGCCAACTGTTCTTCCAGCGCTTCCAGCGTCACGCCTTTGGTTTCCGGTACATTACGCAGAACATATATGAAGCCCATCGCGCAAATCACACCGTACAGCAGGAAGCTTCCCGACGCGCCCAGACTCGCATTCAGCAGCGGGAAGGTATAGGTCAGCAGGAAGCAGGCAATCCACAGCGCCAGCGTCCCCAGCGACATCGCCAACCCACGAACGCGATTAGGGAAAATTTCAGACAGCAGCACCCAGGTCACCGGAGCCAGCGTCAGGGCATAAATAGCGATCGCCGCCAGCACCAGAACCAAAACCGGCCAGCCCATAATGCCCAACCCGTATGCCCCGGCAATGAGTACGTAGATAACCGTCAGCCCTGATGCACCGAACAGCATCAGTTTACGACGCCCAATTTTGTCCACCAGTGGCAGAGCGGCAAGGGTAAAGACCAGATTGATGATCCCTGTCGCCACGATCGATTTTAACGTACCGTTGATGTCGAATCCGGCAGAAGCGAAGATCTCCTGCGCATAGTTGAAAATAACGTTGATCCCACACCACTGCTGAAACACTGCCAGCACCATACCAATAATCACGATCGGTTTGATCTGCGGTTGTAACAGCGTTGACCACGCGACCTTGTGATTATCTTTTTGCAACGTATGTTCAATCTCTTTCAGCGTTTGCCCGGCATATTCTGCCGAACCAATGCGCTGCAGCATGGCGCGCGCACGATCGGCTTTGCCCGCTTTCACCAGCCAGCGCGGCGATTCAGGAACAAAGAACATCAGCACCAGGAAAATTACCGCGGGCACTAATTCTGCGCCAAACATCCAGCGCCAACCCGTCTGACCATTCCAGCTTTCAACAATTGCTTGCTGCGTAGCGCCTGTAGCAACAGGTTCGGCAATCATCAGGTTGATAAGCTGCGCCGCCAGCACGCCAATGACGATGGTGAGCTGGTTGACGGCCACAAAGCGACCACGCTTTTCAGCGGGGCTAACCTCGGCGATATACAGTGGGCTTAGCGCAGACGCCAGACCAATCCCCACGCCGCCAACGATGCGATAAACAATAAACATATCGAAGTTACTGGCGACGGCGGTTCCCCAGGCGGAAGCGCTAAAGAGGATCGCTGAGAGAATCAGCGGCATTTTTCGGCCAAATTTATCGGCGCACCAGCCGGAAATCAGCGCGCCAAAGATACAACCAACCAGCGCGGAACTCATCGCCCAGCCGGATTGTGCCGGATCGGTAATCGAGAAATATGCTTCATAGAAGGGTTTTGCCCCGCCGATCACCACCCAGTCATAGCCAAACAGTAAACCTCCGCAGGCCGCAACCAGGCAGATAGTCCAGACGTAACCAATCTTTAAATGTGTCTGCGCGTTATTCATTATGATTCCTCTTTCAGGGAAACGCAGGGTACAGTAGGTTTCGGGTGAGGTTACCCCACCCGTTTCGGGTGTTACTGGAAAAGCCTTACGTTAATGGCGTGACGCAGCAGTAATGCCTTGTCATGTGCCGGATTGAGTTGCAGGAGTTCATCAAGTTCACGCTGACAGGCGGCGCTATTTCCCAGCCCCAGATGCCCAAGCGCATTGATAAACAGGCAGTGTTGCTGGTGTTTTGCTTGTGCAGAGGTATCCAGCACCACCAGGTCGGGTAGCGAGACGGCGAAGAAATCGACATCCGGCACGTTGTCGTGATGCGACTCAACCCATTGCAGGAAGCTATTGAACAAAGCGTCCGCCTCTGCGTCATCGCCAAGTTTTCTCTGCGCCATACCCTGCCAGAAGAGATAGTCCACTGGCTGGTCGTTGTAATAACGTCCGGCATCCAGTGAGCTGCCGCCACGCGTCGCACGGGAGAAGTAGCGCTGGGATTCCTCGAAATGGCCTTGCAGCTGCGCGCAATACCCCAGCAAATACCAGATGTCATTATCCGTTTGCCCAGGCAGACGCCCCTCCCCGAGGTTTTGTGGGTAGTGCAACGCCTGTTGCAGCTGCGCGATGGCGGTTTGCAGGTCGCCGGACTGAACGGCAGCAAGGGCACGATGCATCTGATTCAGCAGATATTGCCCGGTGGCTTTACCTTCACCACCTTCCCACGGATGGAACACGCGTTCACGTAACACTGCGGCGGCATCGTCGTAGCGCCCCACCCCATTCCACAAGCTGAGCAGTTCCACCGTCAGATCGTCTCGATGGAAGACAATCTCTTTACTGGCTTCCAGTCGCTGCAGACGCTGCTCAGCGGGTTGTGCCATTAACTTCTTGAGATAGTCGAGTTCAAACAGGAAGCGAGCATTCTGTGGTTCCAGCGCCACGGCCTGCGACAAATACTGCATCGCCTGCTGTGCATCGTGCAGTTTGTTCCAGGCATAGATTCCCAGTAAACGGTGTACCGGTGCGAAATCCGCTTCCTGCGCAAGCGTGATCTGCCAGCAGGAAACCGCCTCGGCATAACGCCGTTTGCTGTACCAGAAGCAGCCGAGGAAATAGCGGGCAAAAGCGCTTTGCTCAAGAGTTTGTAGCATCTGCACTTCATCCAGCGTATTGGGGAAGCGCACGCGGTTTTGCAGACACTCACGAGCACGTTCAATGAACGGTTGTGGATTATCGCTCAGCGAAGCGCGCCACAGCATCGGCAGCGTTTCCTGGCTGTCGAGCAGTTCCAGCACGCTACGGGCAGCATCCTTTTGCCCCAAAGAAGTCAGCCAGCCTGCCAGTTCACACGCGTTGGTCCCGCGCCGCCCGGTAATCGCAATCAGCGCTTGCGCCGTCGCTTCGTCCTGGCAGATTGTCCAGCGTGCATAATGCAGGGTATAGCTCAGCGGATAATCCACCAGCTGTTGGCGAATGTAGTCCAGCGCTTGCGTATTGCGATCAAGCTTTGCCAGCGCCAGCGCTTTCAGCCCCATCGCCAGGTTATTACTGCCGTTAAAGCGCAGACTCTGCTCCACCTTTTCCAATGCGCCAGCGTAATCCTGACGCTTCATCGCCAGACGCGCTAACGACCAGAAAGCCGCATCCCGGCAGTTGCCGCTCCAGCTGGCCTTATAATAATTATCCCACGCGCTGTCATCATCGCCCTGACGTTCCTGTGCGGCGGCCAGCAGCATACTCGCCTCGCCATCACGCGGATTTTTATTGAGCTTATGCGCCCGCTCCAGCGCCTTGCCAGCACATTGTGCCGCCAGCGCCCAGTCGGCGCGGTTTAGCGCCAGCGTCCCTAACGCTACATTGTTACGGTAATCCAGCGGATCAACCTCCAGCGCGCGGCGGTAATAGTCTTCTGCATAGCGGCTTGCATGATTGTACTGTTCCAGATGCTGGCCAATAAAATAGAGTTCATCGGTATTAGAAAGCGCTTCTGGCAGTGCCGGGGCGACGGCCGCCGAAGGCAGCGGTAATTCTTGCGCGATGTGCTCTTCGTACTGCAAAAGCGTAGTGCCATCGGCGCTAGTGACGGTCATCGTCACCCGGGCATGGCCATTGTCGGACACATCGACCAGCCAGCTCTGGCCCGGCTCAAGGGTGAGAGTATTTTCATAGAACGGTTGCCCGTGCGCAGCAAGCGTAACCTGAACATTGCGTAGCGGCGCAATCGCATAAACGCCCACAGAAAGCTGGCTACGCTCACGCACCAGACGAAGCGCCAACTGCGTGCTGGCGTTTTGCACCATTCCCAGTTCGCTGTAGGGCAGGAAGTTTTGTACGAAGACTTTCTCTTCGTACGGCGCAAGCCAGGTGAAATCCGGCTGATTATCGGTAAAGACCCCGGTCATCAGTTCAATATATGGACCGTTGTCATCGGTGAGATTACGATCCCAGGCAACACCAAAGTCGCCGTATCCCCAGGTCCACTGTTTTTTCCCCGGCGAAACATGGTGATCGGCCACATGCAGCAACCCACCACGCTCGCCGTGATGCCACGCGCCAACAAAATCATAATCAGATTTTTCAGCCATATAGGAGGTAGGCACGGGTACATTCTTGTAGCGTGAGATATCCACACCGGCCGAATAGTCCACTTTGTAGTAGGTGCCGGTGGCGATGGGAAACGCTGAGACATCGCGCTTTCCGTGGTCGAATACCGCCGTCACATCCGGTGGGAACACGCTCTGGTGATCGTCGCCGCCCTTCACCGCCGGATTCGCCCACCATAAGAAGTGGCGCGGGGTAGCGTTACCGTTAAACACTTTCCCGGTTATTTCGATTAACGCGCGATCCGGATACAGCGTGAATCCGGTCATCACCTGTAAACCGCGCATGGGTTCAACCTCACCCATCCACACGGTGTATTCACCCTGCTCACCCTGCTGCTGCGTAAAATCCACCGGCATAAAGGTGGTCGGACGATGATGTTGCGGCCAGTTAAACTCGATGCCGCCGGAGATCCACGGCCCAAGCAGACCGACCAGCGCGGGTTTCACCACTTCGTTGTAGTAGACGAAGTCGCGCTGCTGCACTTTGTCATACGCTCGATGAATACGCCCGCCTAACTCCGGCAGCAGCATGATGCGAATGAAGTCATTCTCCATCCACACCGCCTGATAGTCGCGCATTTCACGTTTGCCGGTCAGCGTATCAATCACGCCGTAAGGGTAAACCGCTCCAGAAGATCCCTGATACACCCGTTTTTCCAGAAACATTGGGTTGGCATCTTCTTCACCCGCCGCCCAAGTTGGGAGGGTGATCGTTTCCTGCCAGACTTTAACTGAACCGTACATGCCGCTCTCCACTCAATAAACAAAAGTAAAAATTCAACTTGATGCTATTCTGCGGCAGTTAGGTGGCGTTAAAATGCGCAATGCTCACGCAATATAGTTAAGGGAGTTAAGTGAATGCAGCGTTCGGGGTTCAACAACGTCAGGGTCCGTCAGGCGAATAAACAGATCTTTTTGTCTCACCTGTGGCGGGAAAAACAGCTCAGCAAGTCACAGCTGGCGCAGCTCACCAGCCTGTCGATCCCGGCGGTCAGCAATATCCTCGAAGAACTGATGGATGAAGGGAGAATCAGCCATTCGCGAGAAACCTTAAGCCAGCGCGGTTTGAGCAGCGGCAGCTATCATTTGCCAGAAAAAGGCGCCTGGACGCTGTGCATCAACGTCACCCCCACCAGCATCACCAGTCAACTGGCGGACGCGCGACTGGTGGCTGTAGGCGACTGGCAGCATGAAGTCATCAACCCCGAATCGCCAAAAGCGCTGCTGTCAGCCCTGGCGGCACACTGGCGGGAGTATCGTCGGGAATTTCCCGATGTGACGATTAATCTGGCGCTTGGCGTTCATGGTCAAGTTGATCCGATAACCGGTGCATCAAAAACCATGCCCCAGGCCCCGTGGAAAACTCCGGTGGAAATAAAATATCTGCTGGAGGAGAAGCTCGGCGTGCAGGTCCGGCTGGACAATGACTGCGTGATGCTGGCGCTGGCGGAAAAATGGCAAAACCCGGCGGCAAACGGTGATTTCTGCGTGATTAACGTTGATTACGGTATTGGCTCATCGTTTGTGATTAACGATAACATCTGGCGCGGTAGCCTGTATGGCAGCGGTCAGATTGGGCATACCATCATTCATCCCGATGGTGTCGCCTGTGACTGTGGTCGCTATGGCTGTCTGGAAACCGTAGCGTCATTAAGCGCATTGAAAAAGCAGGCCCGGGTGTGGATGAAATCGCAGCCGACATCCCTTTACGATCCGGAAACGCTCACCACTGACCAGCTAATTGCGGCCTGGCAGCACGGAGATGTCCGCATTCAGGCCTGGGCCGAAAATGCCGCCAGCGCCATCGGGCTGAGTCTTTATAACTTTCTGAATATACTGAATATTAACCAAATATGGTTGTATGGGCGTAGCTGCGCATTTGGCGACAGCTGGCTCAATACGCTGGTGCAGCAAACTGGGTTTAACCCATTCGATCACGGCGATAACCCGCGAGCCAGAGCCACGCAGATAAGCTTCGGTAAGCTTAATCGCACCCAGCAACTTATGGGCATTGGCTATCTGTATGTCGAGTCACAGCTTAGCGAGTTATAGCCATTACTCCGTCAGGCTCACCGCTAAACGTTCATGTACCGTGGCGATAAAATCGGTCAACGCCGGTTTGATTGGCCCTTTTTTCCACGCCATCAACAGCGCAATGGTCGGAACATCGCCAACAATAGGACGGAAAACCACCTGTCCGGTATTAAAATTATTCATATAACCGGGTATCAAAGTCACCCCCAGCCCCATGCCGACCAGGTTCATGGTCACCAGAATGTTGGTTGCCACCTGCACAATGTTGGGCTGGCTTTTTTGTCGCTGAAACCAGTTTTTGACAATCATCGCTAACGCGCCGGAGTAGGCCGGATCGGTACTGACAAAATTCACGCCGTGTAGTTGTTCTGCGGAGATTGCTTGCTCATTAGCTAACGGATGATTCACCGGTAAAACCACTACTAACGGCTCATGAATCAGCTCCAGATAATCGAGATCCGGGCTGTACACCGGGTGGCGCATTAAGCCCACATCCAGCTCTCCACTCAGGATCTTCTCTTCCTGTTCAGTGGTGATCAGACTCACCAGCTCAATGTGCGTATCAGGCTGTTTTAAACGAAACAAAGGCAGCACCTTCGGCAGCAGATTTACCTCTGCGGAAGGGACAAAACCGATGGCGAAATGATTATCTTCCTGCACCGTTTTACGGGCACGAACTTTGGCGTTTTCCGCCTGTTCGAGGATCGCCAGCGCATCTTGTAAAAAGCACTCTCCCGCCGCCGTCAGCGCAACTTTTCGTTTATCCCGCACCAACAATGGAACGCCCACGCACGTTTCCAGATCGCGGATCTGGCTGCTTAACGACGGCTGAGAGGTATGCAGCTTTTCTGCCGCTCGGGTGAAATTCAGCGCCTGCGCCACCGCTACGAAATAGCGTAAGTGCCTCAGTTCCATGCCCTTCTCCTTGTTATCGAAAAAATGTCTCAACTGGTAGAAATTTACTATTTCACAGATTGATAACTAACCAGCAACATCCTTAAGGTACAAAAAAAGAAGGTCAATACATCTTAGCTTTCAGGATTAAAAAATATGACCACACCCTCAAATTTAGACATCTACCAACTGATCGACACGCAAAACGGTCGCGTTACCCCACGAATTTATACCGACCCTGAAATTTACCAACTGGAGCTGGAACGCATCTTCGGACGCTGCTGGTTATTTCTCGCCCACGAAAGCCAAATCCCCAAACCCGGTGATTTTTTTAACACCTACATGGGCGAGGATGCAGTTGTGGTGGTTCGCCAGAAAGACGGCAGCATCAAAGCGTTTCTCAACCAGTGTCGCCACCGCGCAATGCGCGTCAGCTACGCCGACTGCGGTAATACCCGCGCCTTCACCTGCCCGTATCACGGCTGGTCGTACGGCATTAACGGCGAGCTGATCGACGTCCCGCTGGAACCGCGCGCCTACCCGCAAGGGCTGTGCAAATCGCACTGGGGGCTGAACGAAGTTCCTGGCGTAGAGAGCTACAAGGGACTGATTTTCGGCAACTGGGATACCTCCGCGCCTGCGCTGCGCGATTATCTCGGCGACATCGCCTGGTATCTCGACGGTGTGCTGGATCGTCGTGAAGGCGGCACCGAAATCGTCGGTGGCGTACAAAAGTGGACCATCGATTGTAACTGGAAATTCCCCGCCGAACAGTTTGCCAGCGACCAGTATCACGCGCTGTTCAGCCATGCCTCGGCCGTGCAGGTGCTGGGGGCAAAAGACGACGGCAGCGATAAACGCCTGGGCGACGGACAAACCGCCCGCCCGGTGTGGGAAACCGCCAAAGACGCACTACAGTTCGGTCAGGATGGGCACGGTAGCGGATTTTTCTTTACCGAAAATCCTGATGCCAATGTCTGGGTCGACGGCGAAGTCTCCAGCTACTACCGTGACACCTACGCGGAAGCCGAGCAGCGTCTGGGTAAAGTTCGCGCCCTGCGTCTGGCCGGTCACAACAACATTTTCCCAACGCTTTCCTGGCTCAACGGTACTGCCACCTTAAGGGTCTGGCATCCGCGCGGGCCGGATCAAGTTGAAGTGTGGGCATTCTGTATTACCGATAAAGCCGCCTCTGATGAAGTGAAAGCCGCGTTTGAAAACAGCGCAACGCGGGCTTTTGGCCCCGCCGGATTCCTGGAGCAGGACGACTCGGAAAACTGGTGTGAAATACAAAAACTGTTGAAGGGTCATCGCGCACGCAACACCAGGTTGTGTCTGGAAATGGGGCTTGGCCAGGAGAAACGTCGTGAAGACGGCATTCCGGGGATCACCAACTACATCTTTTCGGAAACCGCCGCGCGCGGCATGTATCAGCGCTGGGCCGATTTGCTCAGCAGCGAAAGCTGGCAGGAAGTGCAGGAGAAAACCGCAGCTTACCAGCAGGAGGTGATGAAATGAGCACCTTAGTTTCTCAGGAACTACACCACCGCATTACACAGTTTCTCTACCATGAAGCCAGCCTGCTGGATGACTGGAAGTTTCGTGACTGGCTGGCACAACTGGATGAAGACATTCGCTACACCATGCGTACGACGGTCAATGCCCAGACGCGCGATCGTCGCAAAGGCGTGCAGCCGCCGACCACCTGGATTTTCAACGACAACAAAGACCAGCTCGAACGTCGTATCGCGCGTCTGGAAACCGGCATGGCCTGGGCGGAAGAGCCACCGTCGCGTACCCGGCACCTGATCAGCAACTGCCAGGTCAGTGAAACTGGAGTTCCCGACGTCTTTGCCGTGCGCCTTAATTATCTGCTGTATCGCGCGCAAAAAGAGCGCGATGAAACCTTTTACGTCGGCATGCGCATAGACAAAGTGCGCCGTTTGCCGGGCGATGAGTGGCGCTTACTGGAGCGTGAGATCGTGCTGGATCAAGCAGTGATCACCTCCCATAACCTGAGTGTACTGTTCTGATGAGTCGTGTTTATGCCTGCCCCGTAGGGGATTTGCCGGAGGGTGAAGCGCTCCGGCTTGATACTTCGCCCGTCATCGCGCTGTTCAACGTTGGCGGCGAGTTCTATGCCATTAACGATCGCTGTAGCCACGGTAACGCCTCGATGTCGGAAGGCTATCTGGAAGACGACGCTACGGTGGAATGCCCGCTGCATGCCGCCAGTTTTTGCCTGAGAACCGGCAAGGCGTTGTGCTTACCCGCCACCGACGCGCTCACCACCTACGCGGTATATGTGGACGGTAGCGATGTGTTTGTTGATATTCCAGAGGACGCAAGATGAGCGATTTACGCGATAACGTGGTATTTATCACCGGCGGCGGCTCCGGTCTTGGCCTGGCGCTGGTCGAGCGTTTCATCGAAGAAGGTGCGCGGGTCGCCACGCTGGAGCTGTCGCCAGCTAAAGTTGCCAGCCTGCGTCAGCACTTTGGCGAACATGTGCTGGCAATCGAAGGCAACGTCACCTGCTACGCCGACTATCAGCGCGCGGTAGATCAAATCCTGACGCATTACGGTACGCTGGACTGTTTTATCGGAAATGCGGGGATATGGGATCACAACGCCTCGTTGGTCAATACGCCTGCGGATGCGCTGGAGAGCGGCTTTCATGAGCTGTTTAACGTCAACGTGCTGGGCTATCTGCTGGGCGCAAAAGCCTGTGCCCCTGCACTTATCGCCAGCGAAGGCAGCATCATCTTTACCCTGTCCAATGCGTCGTGGTATCCCGGCGGCGGCGGCCCGCTGTATACCGCCAGCAAACATGCGGCTACCGGGCTGATTCGCCAGCTGGCATACGAGCTGGCACCAAAGGTTCGTGTTAACGGTGTCGGTCCATGCGGTATGGCGACAGATCTACGCGGCCCGCAGGCGCTGGGACAAAACGATACATCGATTATGCAGTCGCTGACGCCGGAAAAAATCGCCGCTATTTTGCCACTACAGTTTTTCCCGGAGCCGGCGGATTTTACCGGCCCGTATGTGATGCTGGCGTCAAAGCGTAACAACCGCACATTGAGCGGCGTGATGATCAATGCCGACGCCGGTCTGGGTATTCGAGGTATTCGTCACGTCACCGCCGGACTGGATCTCTGAGGAGGCGTTATGAACCCAAAAACTATCGCTATCGTCGGCGGCGGTCAGTCGGCGGCTATGGCTGCCGCTGCACTGCGCCAACAAGGATTTGACGGCGAATTACACCTGTTTTCCGATGAGCAACATCTGCCCTATGAACGCCCACCGCTCTCCAAAGCGATGCTACTGGACGACAATCCGCAACTTCAGCCGATACTCCCCGCTGACTGGTGGCGGGAACACAACGTACAGCTGCATCTGGGGGTTACTGTGCGGACGCTCGGCCGCCAAACGCATCAGTTGGTGCTGGCTAATGAGCAGAGTTATCCATGGGATCGGCTACTGATTGCGACGGGCGCTGCGGCACGCCCCCTTCCGCAACTGGATAAGCTGGGCGATCGTTGCTTCACCCTGCGCCACGCGGGCGATGCCGAGCGCCTGCGCGACAATTTATTGCCGGGCAAGTCGATTGTCATTGTCGGTGCGGGCACCATTGGTCTGGAACTGGCGGCCAGCGCGACTCAACGTGGCTGTCAGGTGACGGTAGTGGAGCTGGCGCCAACGGTCATGGGCCGCAACGCGCCTGCTCCGGTGCGCGACTATCTGCTAGCCCGCCACCAACTTGCGGGCGTGCGAGTACTGCTTAACAGCACTATTGAGCATGTCGAAGCAGGAGAGTGTCTCTCACTCACGCTACAAAACGGCGAAACTCTCACCGCTGATGCGGTGATCTATGGCATCGGTATCGTGGCGAACGATATGCTGGCTCGCGAAGCGGGGCTGGAGACGGCGAACGGCATTATCGTTGATACCGCCTGCACCACCTCCGATCCCGCGATTTTCGCCGCCGGTGACGTAGCGATAACGCGCCAGGCTGACGGTTCGTTATTACGCGTCGAAAGCTGGGAAAACGCCAATTTTCAGGCACAGGTTGCCGCCGCCGCGATGCTCAATCAACCGCAGCCAGCAGCAACGCCGGGCTGGTTCTGGACCGATCAATATCGCGATAATTTGCAGTTTATTGGCGAAATGCAGGGAGACAGCTGGCTCATACGCGGCAATTCAGATGCGCAGAGAGCAATATGGTTTAACCTACAGGATGACGTGATTGTCGGCGCAGTAACGTTGAATCAGGGCCGAGAAATACGTTTATTGAGAAAATGGATTCAGGCAAAGAAAAAGCCGCCAGTGGCGGCTTTAATCGATGAAACAATCTTGCTTAAGTCAATATAACTGCCGGATGGCACTTCGTTTATCTGGCCTACATGTGAGTTACCTGTAGGCCGGATAAGATGTTTACACCACCATCTGGCAATCCGTATTACTTACGCGTAAACCGGGAAACGTGCACAGATATCGAGCACTTTACCTTTGACGCGCTCGATAACAGCTTCGTCATTGATGTTGTCCAGAACGTCACACATCCAGCCAGCCAGCTCTTTCACTTCAGCTTCTTTAAAGCCACGGCGAGTCACAGCCGGAGAACCGATACGGATACCGGAAGTCACAAACGGGCTCTTCGGATCGTTCGGTACGCTGTTTTTGTTAACGGTGATGTTAGCACGGCCCAGCGCGGCGTCAGCTTCTTTACCGGTCAGGTTTTTATCAACCAGATCCAGCAGGAACAGGTGGTTTTCAGTACCGCCAGAAACCACTTTGTAGCCACGGTTCAGGAACACTTCCACCATCGCTTTGGCGTTTTTGGCAACCTGCTGTTGGTAAACCTTGAACTCAGGCTCCATCGCTTCTTTCAGCGCCACAGCTTTCGCCGCGATCACGTGCATCAGTGGGCCGCCCTGCGCGCTTGGGAACACAGCGGAGTTCAGTTTTTTGTACAGCTCTTCGTCACCGCCTTTCGCCAGGATCAGGCCACCGCGCGGACCCGCCAGGGTTTTGTGGGTAGTGGTGGTCACAACGTGTGCGTGTGGAACCGGGTTCGGATAAACGCCCGCGGCAATCAGACCCGCAACGTGCGCCATATCGACGAACAGGTATGCACCGATGCTGTCGGCGATTTCGCGCATTTTTGCCCAGTCAACAACGCCGGAGTAAGCAGAGAAGCCACCGATGATCATCTTCGGTTTGTGCTCTTTGGCCTGCTTCGCCATGTCTTCGTAGTCAATTTTGCCGGACTCATCAATACCGTAAGGGATGATGTTGTACAGTTTGCCGGAGAAGTTAACCGGGGAGCCGTGAGTCAGGTGGCCGCCTTGTGCCAGGTTCATACCCAGAACGGTATCGCCCGGTTGCAGCAGAGCGGTATAAACAGCGAAGTTAGCCTGAGAACCAGAGTGCGGCTGTACGTTGGCGTAGTCAGCGCCAAACAGCTCTTTTGCACGATCGATAGCCAGTTGCTCAACGATATCAACGTACTCGCAACCGCCGTAGTAGCGCTTGCCCGGATAACCTTCAGCGTATTTGTTGGTCAGCTGAGAACCCTGCGCCTGCATAACACGCGGGCTGGTGTAGTTTTCGGAGGCGATCAGTTCGATGTGCTCTTCCTGACGTACTTTTTCCTGCTCCATAGCCTGCCACAGTTCGGCATCATAATCGGCAATGTTCATTTCACGCTTTAACATCCGCATCTCCTGACTCAGCTAACAATAGAATTTCGGCCTAAAAAGGCAGTCCCTAGGACTTCGGCCAACAGTATAACCGAATCATTCTTCGATAACAGGTCTTGACAAAGGATTTTACGCAAACGATTACCTTCGCGGTACGCAAGGCTTTGGAGAACAAAGGTCTGCTGAATTTCAACGGATTTCTTTTCAGGTTTGTGATGCAGATTTTTCACGATGTAACCTTTACAACGCAAAGTTACAAAGAACCATTTACAATGCAGGGGTATTTTTTATAAGATGTATTTGACATACATCATTAAAGTCTCAGATAAAGGAAGACCGTATGCTTGACGCACAAACCATCGCTACAGTGAAAGCCACCATTCCCCTGCTGGTTGAAACAGGCCCGAAGCTGACCGCCCATTTCTACGACCGCATGTTTACGCATAACCCAGAGCTGAAAGAAATCTTCAACATGAGTAATCAGCGTAATGGCGATCAGCGTGAAGCGCTGTTTAATGCTATTGCCGCGTATGCCAGCAATATCGAAAATCTGGCGGCACTGTTGCCGGCTGTTGAGAAAATCGCACAGAAGCATACCAGCTTCCAGATTAAACCCGAGCAGTACAACATCGTGGGTGGCCATTTACTGGCAACGCTGGACGAAATGTTCAGCCCAGGCCAGGAAGTTCTGGATGCGTGGGGCAAAGCATACGGCGTGCTGGCGAACGTTTTCATCAACCGTGAAGCGCAGATTTACAGCGAAAATGCCAATAAAAATGGCGGCTGGGAAGGTACCCGTCCTTTCCGCATCGTGGCAAAAACCCCACTCAGTGCACTTATCACCAGCTTTGAATTTGAACCTGTCGATGGTGGCGCAGTGGCTGAATATCATCCGGGGCAATACCTGGGCGTCTGGTTAAAGCCGGAAGGTTTCCCGCATCAGGAAATTCGTCAGTACTCACTGACCCGTAAACCCGATGGCAAAGGCTACCGTATTGCGGTTAAGCGTGAAGACGGTGGTCAGGTTTCAACCTGGCTGCACAACCATGCGAATGTTGGCGACGTTGTTCACCTGGCCGCACCTGCGGGCGATTTCTTTATGGACGTCGCGACCGACACCCCGGTATCTCTGATCTCCGCGGGCGTGGGACAAACCCCAATGCTGGCGATGCTGGATACGCTGGCAAAAGCGAAGCATACGGCGCAGGTTAACTGGTTCCACGCGGCAGAAAATGGTGACGTGCATGCCTTCGCTGATGAAGTCAATGAACTCGGCAAAACGCTGCCACGCTTTAGCGCACACACCTGGTATCGTGAGCCAACCGAAGTCGATCGCGCGAAAGGTGCGTTTGATAGCGTAGGTCTGATGGATTTGAACAAACTGGAAAGCGCAATTAGCGATCCGGCGATGCAGTTTTATCTGTGCGGTCCGGTTGGTTTCATGCAGTTCGCCGCGAAGCAGCTGGTCGGGCTGGGCGTGAAAAACGAGAACATTCATTACGAATGCTTCGGTCCGCACAAAGTCTTGTAATGTGTTACGCGAGTAGGCCGGATAAGGCGTTTACGCCGCCATCCGGCAATCACTCGACCTGATGCGCTACGTTTATCAGGCCTACAAATTAACGGCGCGGCTTAGATTGCCGCGTCGTCTTCTTCACCGGTACGAATACGAATAACGCGTGCCACGTCGAAGACAAAAATCTTACCGTCGCCGATCTTGCCGGTCTGGGCAGTACGGATAATGGTGTCGACGCAGGTATCGACGATGTCGTCGGTAACCACAATTTCAATTTTAACCTTCGGCAGAAAATCCACCATATATTCCGCACCACGGTACAGCTCGGTATGGCCTTTCTGACGGCCAAACCCTTTCACTTCTGTCACAGTCATACCGGTAATGCCGACTTCTGCCAGCGCTTCGCGGACGTCGTCCAGCTTGAAGGGTTTAATAATCGCATCAATCTTTTTCATGCTATTCCTTGAAAAGGTCGCCTGTCTTTTGATCGAATAAAGCTAACATAATCCGCAGATTTATTCTTTGAAATCGTTTGCATCCAGCTCGTGCCGAGAAAGCAATTTATAGAATTCGGTGCGGTTGCGCCCCGCCATTCTTGCTGCATGGGTCACATTGCCCTTGGTGATTTGCAGCAGCTTACGCAGATAGTTGAGCTCAAACTGGTTACGCGCCTCAACAAAGGTCGGCAGCGCGGTGTTTTCCCCTTCCAGCGCCTGCTCCACCAGCGCGTCGCTGATCACCGGCGAAGAGGTCAACGCCACGCACTGCTCAATCACGTTGACCAGCTGACGCACGTTGCCCGGCCAGCTGGCGGTCATTAACCGCTTCATGGCATCGGTTGAAAAGGCGCGTACGAACGGTTTGTGCCGTTCAGCAGACTGGCGCAGCAGATGGTTCGCCAGCAGCGGAATATCTTCCGTACGCTCGGCCAGCGCAGGGATCTTCAGGCTCACCACGTTGAGGCGATAGTACAAATCCTCGCGAAATTCACCCCGAGCCATCGCTTTGGGTAAATCGCGGTGGGTCGCAGAAACGATCCGCACATCAATGTCGATATCTCGGTTACTGCCCAACGGTCTGACTTTTCGTTCCTGCAACACGCGCAGCAGTTTCACCTGTAACGGCGCAGGCATATCGCCAATCTCATCGAGAAACAGCGTGCCGCCTTCCGCGGCCTGAAACAGCCCTTCACGATTGCTCACCGCACCGGTAAAAGCACCGCGCGCATGACCAAACAGTTCTGATTCCAGCAGTTGTTCCGGCAACGCGCCGCAGTTAATGGCAATGAAAGGTTTTTGGCTGCGCGGGCTGGCGTTGTGAATAGCCTGAGCGAAAACTTCTTTCCCGGTTCCGCTTTGGCCGTTGATCAAGACACTAACGTCCGATTGCGCCACCATCCGCGCCTGTTCCAGCAGGCGTAGCATCAGCGGGCTGCGGGTAACGATAGATTCGCGCCAGCTGTCATCGGTGGCGGGCGCAGACTGTTCCAGCGCCCCGTCAATCGCGTGATACAACGCGTCCTTGTCGACTGGCTTAGTGAGAAAACTGAACACCCCTTGCTGGGTCGCCGCAACGGCGTCCGGGATGGAGCCGTGGGCGGTCAGGATAATCACCGGCATTCCAGGCTGTACTTTCTGGATTTCAGTAAACAGCTGCATGCCATCCATTTCATCCATGCGCAGATCGCTAATAACCAGATCCACTTTTTCACGGTTCAGCACCCGTAACCCTTCCTGCCCACTTTCCGCGGTCACGACGCTGTAGCCTTCGCTGGTCAGTCGCATTCCTAGTAATTTCAACAGGCCCGGATCGTCATCCACCAGCAGCAGATGCGCGGGCTTACGGCTTATCATGGCGTAACCTCATCGGCAGACGGTGCTGCGCCTTCTTCGTTATCAGGCGTAGTGAGTTTATCGTTCCCGTGCAGCGCATCAGGATTGTAGTTACCGCCAGGTTTGCGCGTAGAAAGCTGGCGCTCAATATCGGTCAGATTCTCCAGCTTGCGGGTCGTGAGATCGAGCTGGGACTGCAAATGCTGTTGCTGTTGGCGCAGCGTATCGAGATCGCTGTCGGACGCCTGCTGGAGTTTACTGTAGCGCATACGCTCTTCGGCAAGCTGCAACTGCAACGTTTGGCTGCTGCGCCAGACTTGATACAGCGGGCGTACCTGCGGCGGAATTTGCGGGCTTAACGCATCGAGGCGCGTAACAGCCTCCCGCCTTTCAGGCGGCGTAATGTTGGCATTATCGAGCAGGATCCCACGCCTGAAAGCGCCCTGCCAGGTATCTGTCATCAGGGTGCTGGCTTCACTACGCGCCTGCACCGGCATCAGGCGATTGGCACAATCCATCGCCCGCAGCCAGTACAACGGATTGGTTTCTGTAGACTGGCCAGACAGCGACCAGATATCCGTACAGTCGGTTGCAAGGTAGTCTGCCAGTTGATTAGGCGGAATTTTCTCCTGCGAGGGATCGCCGATAATATGATTCACCGCGTTCGGGACACAACCAACCAGCGCCAGGCACGGCAGGCTTGCGAGGATGACGCGACGAAGAAAATGTCGTTTAAGCATTCGGACAACAACGTATGGCATACTCACCAGACTTAGGTTTATTTTAGTGATTTTTCGCAGCAGCTAGCGGCAGTTCTATGCGAAAACAAACGTTTTGCGCATGGTCATCAACCAGATACAGCTTGCCCCGCATACGGCGGATGCAATCTCTGGCAATGCTTAGCCCCAACCCGCTTCCTTTTACCGCCCCTTTTCGCTGATGACTCCCCTGGAAAAAAGGCTCGAAGATCATGGTCTGTTCTGCTTCTGGAATCGGTGTGCCGGTATTCATTACATCGATGTATACCGTTGAGCCATGCAAACTGCTGCGGATCCAAATGTTACCGGATTCAGCACCATAGTGCACCGCATTGGAATAAAGATTGTCCAGCACGCTCATCAACAGCATCGGTTCTGCCAGGCAGGTGTTCACCGCAAGCGCAACATCAGTATGTATCATTTTGGCGCGAGCGGGCAGGCTATGCGCAGAAACAACGCTTTCCACCAGCGGCGTGATTTCCACACTTTCAAGTTCCACCTCGTCATCAGCCAGCTTGCGGTTGTAATCAAGGAGTTGTTCAATCAGCTTTTGCAGGTTGCGGCTGCTGTCATCCAGAATACCGACCACCTCTTTTTGCTCCGCTGTTAACGGGCCAACCACCTGATCGGCCAACAATTCGGTACCTTCGCGCATGCTCGCCAGCGGTGTTTTCAGCTCATGGGAAAGATGGCGTAAAAACTGATGCCGTTGCGACTCAAGCCAGGAGAGGCGTTCGCTTAACCAGATGATACGCTGCCCCACGGATCTCAATTCCCGTGGCCCGGTAAATAATACGCTATCCCCCAGCGAGCGCCCTTCTCCCAGACAGTTGATCATCCGTTCAATGCCCTTCACCGGACCGATAATCATGCGGGTAAACAGCAAGACCATCGCCAGGCTGACGAGAAACAGCACCAGTGCCTGCCAGCCAAAAAACTGCCCACGTTCGGCTATTTCCTGCTGTAACTGCTGCCCACGAGAAAAGATCACGGTACGCGTCGCTTGCACCATCTCGGTATTGGCATTGGCGAATGCTTCCAGTCGTGCAGCCGACACACTGTCAGGACCACTGTTTTTACACTGCAACTGCGCGAGATCGTTAAGATCCTGACGCAACGCCTGGTAGAGCTTGGTATCCGGCAACACCCCCGCATGCGCATCCAGCATGTCGCTGTAGCGTTTACGCTGGCTTTGGTAGACCCTGGCCAATGTTGGGTCATCAAGCACGCAGTATTGCCGATAGCTGCGCTCCATCTCCAGCGCGACGTTGGTCATCGCCTCGCTGCGTCTGGCATCAATCAGCGTGGTGCGGTTGGTCAGCGCAGCCTGCGCGCTCAGGGCATTCAGACTTTGCCATGCCTGCCAGGCCAGAACTAACAACGGCAGCAGGATAAGCAAGAAGGCCAACGTCACCAATTGACGTAAAGATCGGGGAAAAACTGACCAGCGCTTCAAGGCGTTACTCTCAATGGACAGGAATAGATTGATGCTAACTGAGGGGAACGCCAGATACAACAAAGCCGGGATTAACCCGGCTTTGTTATGGAATAAGGCGGTGCCTAACTCGACGTTTCGCCCGGAGGTTGATATGAGCAATGCTAATATCAGATGTTGGACGGCAGGCACCTTGTTGTGCGTCATTCGAAGTTTATGTAGCACGTCCCGAAGGGGCTGACATAAGAAGGTGAATGAGCCACTGGTTAATATTATGCAGCATCTGTGCCAATATTCAAAACACTTTATTAACACAATGATAAGTATGAAAAATATTATTATTTTCACAAATAACAATTCTGGCTGTTTTTTGTTCTCTCTGTCGCCAATAAGCAACACTTGCAGCACTTAAAAACAAATTACTATTAAATCAAATAATTAAACGTCTCTTTTTGACGACACTACAACCCTGTCCATGTCGGCATTTCCCGACACTTTACTTTTAGGTGCAAGCGCTGAGTTTATTGCCGGATGGCGGCGTGAACGCCTTATCCGGCCTACAACCGCATTTTCCCTGTAGACCTGATAAGCGTAGCGTCATCAGGCGGGTTCCATCCGGCAGACAAAAAAAAGCCCCTCGCGAAGAGGGGCTTGATGACTATTGCGCGAATTAACCGAGCTGTTTACGCGCGTTGCGGAAAATACGCATCCACGGGCTATCCTCGCCCCAGTTTTCCGGGTGCCAGGAGTTGCTCACGGTACGGAACACACGTTCTGGGTGCGGCATCATAATGGTGACGCGACCATTTTCAGTGGTCACTGCAGTAATACCGTTCGGCGAACCGTTCGGGTTAGCCGGATAGGCCTCGGTCACCTTACCAAAGTTATCAACATAGCGCAGCGCCACCAGACCTTTGCTCTCAAGCTGAGCCAGATGCGCACCGTCACGCACTTCCACACGACCTTCACCGTGAGAAACGGCAATCGGCATCATCGACCCCACCATATCGGCAAGCAGCAAAGACGGGCTTTGCGTCACTTCGACCAAGCTGAAGCGGGCTTCAAAGCGGTCAGAGTGGTTACGCACAAAGCGCGGCCACAGGTCACTTCCCGGGATCAGCTCACGCAGGTTAGACATCATCTGACAACCGTTACACACGCCGAGAGCCAGCGTTTGCGGGCGATGGAAGAAGGTTTCGAACTCATCACGGACGCGGTTGTTGAACAGAATCGACTTCGCCCAACCTTCCCCAGCGCCAAGCACATCGCCGTAAGAGAAACCGCCGCAGGCCACCAGCGCCTGGAAATTACCCAGGCCGATACGTCCGCCCAGCAGGTCGCTCATGTGCACATCGATGGCGTCGAAACCCGCACGGTGGAAGGCGGCTGCCATCTCAACGTGGGAGTTCACACCCTGCTCACGCAGTACGGCCACTTTGGGACGCGCACCGGTGGCGATGTACGGAGCGGCAACATCTTCGTTGATATCAAACGACAGTTTAACGTTGAGACCAGGGTCCGCATCGTTAGTTTTAGCGTCGTGTTCCTGATCGGCACATTCCGGGTTATCACGCAGACGCTGCATCTGCCAGGTGGTTTCCGCCCACCACATACGCAGGGTAGTACGGCTTTCGCTAAACACCGGCTGGTCGTTAGCGGTCAGGTTGAAGCGGTCGCCTTCAACGGCTTTACCGAGGAAGTGTACGCAGTCTGCCAGGCCGTGGGCAGCCAGAATCGCTTCCACCGCCTCCCGTTCAGCAGCACGAACCTGAATCACCGCACCCAGTTCTTCGTTAAACAGCGCCGCCAGACGATCTTCACCCAGAGAGTGGATATCAGCGTCAATACCGCAGTGACCGGCGAAGGCCATTTCCGCCAGCGTAACCAGCAGACCGCCGTCAGAACGGTCATGATAGGCCAGCAGCTTACGCGCAGCGACCAGCGCCTGAATCGCATCGTAGAAGCCTTTCAGTTGCTCAACGTTACGCACGTCGGCAGGCTTATCACCCAGTTGACGGTAAACCTGCGCCAGCGACGTAGCGCCCAGCGCATTGTGACCAAGACCGAGGTCAATCAGCAGCAGGGCGTTGTCTTCAGTAGAGAGCTGCGGGGTAATGGTGTGGCGCACATCTTCCACGCGGGCAAAGGCGGTGATCACCAGCGACAGTGGCGAGGTCATTTCACGCTGCTCGTTACCTTCCTGCCAGCGGGTTTTCATCGACATAGAGTCTTTGCCCACTGGAATGGTCAGGCCGAGCGCCGGGCATAGCTCTTCCCCGACGGCTTTTACTGCTTCGTACAGGCCAGCATCTTCACCAGGGTGACCCGCAGCCGCCATCCAGTTTGCCGACAGCTTAATACGTTTGATGTCGCCAATCTGCGTTGCCGCAATGTTGGTCAGCGCTTCACCGACAGCCAGACGCGCAGAGGCAGAGAAGTCCAGTAGCGCAACCGGCGCGCGCTCGCCGATAGACATCGCTTCGCCGTAGTAGCTATCGAGGCTTGCGGTAGTGACCGCGCAGTTGGCGACCGGGATCTGCCATGGACCAACCATCTGGTCACGCGCAACCATGCCGGTAACGGTACGGTCACCGATGGTCACGAGGAACGTTTTCTCCGCGACAGTCGGCAGATGCAGCACGCGGTTAACCGCATCTGCAATCGAGATTTCGTCACGATTCAGGGCATCGCCTTTGGCTTTCAGCGTCTGCACATCGCGGGTCATTTTCGGTGTTTTACCCAGCAGCACATCGAGCGGCATGTCGATCGGCTGGTTGTCGAAGTGGCTGTCGCTCAAGGTCAGATGCTGTTCTTCGGTAGCTTCACCAATCACCGCATACGGCGCGCGCTCGCGCTTACACAGTTCGTCAAACAGCGGCAATTGATCGGCAGCAACCGCCAGCACGTAGCGTTCCTGGGATTCGTTACACCAGATTTCCAGCGGACTCATACCCGGCTCGTCGCTGAGGATATCGCGCAGCTGGAACTTACCGCCGCGACCGCCATCGCTTACCAGCTCCGGCATAGCGTTAGACAGTCCACCCGCGCCAACGTCATGGATAAACAGAATCGGGTTCGCATCCCCCATCTGCCAGCAACGGTCGATAACTTCCTGGCAACGACGTTCCATTTCCGGGTTGTCACGCTGTACGGAAGCGAAATCAAGATCGGCATCAGACTGGCCGGAAGCCATAGAGGAGGCTGCCCCACCGCCAAGACCGATGTTCATCGCCGGGCCGCCGAGGACGATAAGCTTAGCGCCAACGACGATCTCGCCCTTCTGTACGTGATCGGCACGGATGTTACCGATCCCGCCTGCCAGCATGATCGGTTTATGGTAACCGCGCAGCTCTTCGCCGTTGTGGCTGTTGACCTTTTCTTCATAGGTACGGAAGTAGCCGGTCAGCGCCGGACGACCAAATTCGTTGTTAAACGCTGCGCCACCCAGCGGACCTTCGGTCATGATATCAAGCGCGGTAACAATACGGTCCGGCTTACCGAAGTCTTCTTCCCACGGCTGTTCAAAGCCAGGAATACGCAGGTTGGAAACGGAGAAACCCACCAGCCCGGCTTTCGGTTTTGCACCGCGACCTGTTGCGCCCTCGTCGCGGATTTCGCCGCCGGAGCCGGTTGCCGCACCCGGCCACGGAGAGATAGCCGTCGGGTGGTTGTGAGTTTCAACCTTCATCAGGATGTGGGCTGGTTCCTGATGGAAATCGTATCGGCCGGTTTTGTGGTCGGCAAAATAGCGGCCCACTTCAGAGCCTTCCATTACCGCAGCGTTGTCTTTATAGGCAGACAGCACGTGGTCCGGCGTGGTTTCGAAGGTATTCTTGATCATCTTGAACAGCGACTTCGGCTGCTGTTTACCATCGATAACCCAGTCGGCGTTAAAAATCTTGTGGCGGCAGTGCTCAGAGTTGGCCTGCGCAAACATGTATAGTTCAATATCGTTCGGGTTACGTCCCAGTTTGGTGAACGCATCCTGCAGATAGTCAATTTCGTCTTCCGCCAGCGCCAGACCCAGACGCAGGTTAGCGTCGATCAGCGCCTGACGCCCCTCACCCAGTAGATCAACGCTGGAGACCGGCGCCGGTTGGTGATGGGCAAACAGTTTTTCGGCATCGTTCAGCGCAGAGAAAACCGTTTCCATCATGCGGTCGTGCAGTTCGTCGGCCACCATCTGCCATTGCTCAGCGGTCAGCGTAGAGGCTTCTACATACCAGGCAATGCCACGTTCCAGGCGGCTAATCTGGTGCAGACCGCAGTTGTGGGCAATATCAGTCGCTTTAGAAGACCACGGGGAGATGGTGCCAGGGCGAGGCGTAACCAGCAGCAGTTTGCCTTCCGGGGCGTGGCTTTGCAGAGCAGGACCATATTTCAGCAGGCGTGCAAGCTGCGCGTGCTCATCTTCATTTAACGGTGCATTCAGATCGGCAAAATGGACGTACTCGGCGTAAATGTTGTGGACCTGGAGGTTGGCAGCCTGAAAACGTGCCAGCAGTTTGTTAATACGGAATGCAGACAGTGCAGGTGAACCACGCAGAATTTCCATCATAAGTCTCTCGTCTTCTAAGCTTTCGGTGTGCCCAAGTGGGGGAAACGGGCGTCATTATAAAGAATCTACCGCGTCGACGAAACCGTTTGCGTCGAAATAAAATCACGACCGTCACTTATCATCAAATGCGGTCAGATTTCTGAATAAGTTGCCAACTGACGCAAGTTTAAGCAAAATGCCGTTCATTAATGACGACTTCACTTCTTAATCAACACCACAGCAGACAGAGACAACGTACGGTTCAGAGAATTAACTAATTGAAAAAATTAAAGATTAATTATCTGTTCATCGGCATATTGACGCTGTTGTTGGCAGCGGCCCTTTGGCCATCTATCCCCTGGTTCGGTAAAGCCGAAAATCGTATCGCCGCCATTCAGTCGCGGGGAGAGCTGCGCGTCAGTACCATTGATTCGCCATTAACTTACGCGACCCTCAACGGCAAAAAATTCGGTCTGGATTATGAACTGGCCCAGGAATTTGCCGACTACTTAGGCGTGAAGTTAAAAGTTACCGTACGCCAGAACATCAGCCAGCTTTTTGACGACCTGGATAACGGCAATGCCGACCTGTTAGCCGCAGGCCTGGTCTATAACAGCGAGCGGGTTAAAAATTACCAGCCCGGCCCGACCTATTATTCGGTTTCACAACAGCTGGTGTACCGGGTTGGGCAATACCGTCCGCGCACGCTTGCCACGGTGAACGAAAACCAGCTGACTATCGCCCCGGGGCACGTGGTAGTTAACGACCTCCAGCAGCTAAAAGAGAAAAAATTTCCCGATCTGAGCTGGAAAGTCGATGACAAAAAGGGCACCACCGAACTGCTTGATGATGTAATCGCCGGAAAGCTGGATTACACCATAGCCGATTCTGTCGCCATCAGCTTATATCAACGCGTGCATCCTGAGCTGGCCGTAGCGCTCGACGTCTCTGACGAACAACCGGTGACCTGGTTTAGTCGTCTGGACGATGACAACACGCTATCTGCCGCCCTACTGGATTTCTTCAACACCATGAATGAAGACGGTTCTCTGGCACGGCTGGAAGAGAAATATCTCGGGCATGGCGATGATTTTGACTATGTCGATACCCGCTCCTTTTTGCGCGCCGTAGACAGCGTGTTGCCGGACCTCAAGCCGCTGTTTGAGAAATATGCGCAAGAGATAGACTGGCGACTGCTGGCCGCTATCTCATATCAGGAGTCACACTGGGACGCGCAGGCCACCTCTCCAACCGGCGTACGCGGGCTGATGATGCTGACCAAAAATACCGCTCAGAGTCTTGGGCTGACCGACCGTACCGATGCCGAACAAAGCATCAGCGGCGGCGCGCGATATTTGCAGGACATGATGAGCAAAGTACCAGATACCGTCCCCGAAGGAGAACGCATCTGGTTTGCGCTTGCAGCCTACAATATGGGTTATGCGCACATGCTGGACGCACGGGCGCTGACGGTGAAAACCAAAGGCAATCCGAACAGTTGGTCCGACGTAAAACAGCGACTACCGCTGCTTAGCCAAAAGCCGTATTACAATAAGTTGACCTATGGTTATGCGCGTGGCCACGAAGCCTACGCCTATGTGGAAAACATCCGTAAATACCAGATTAGCCTGGTGGGATATCTGCAAGAGAAAGAAAAACAGGCGCTAGAAACGCAGCAACTGGCGCAGGATTACCCGGCGGTGACGCCCGCAGAGCTAATAGGTAAAGATGAATTTCCGCTTTCGGCGTTTCTGTCTCAGACGTCGTCAAACTACCTGTCGCACTCGCCTTCCCTGCTGTTTTCACCGCAGAAAAAAGAGGGAAAGTAGTCCTGGTAGCCTGATAAGCGCAGCACCATCAGGCTGAGAGTTACTGATTAGCGGATTTTTTCAGGGCCTTAATTTCCTGCCGGCGCATGCGGAAGAAATCACTGAGCAGCGTGGCGCATTCATCCCGCAGTACCCCTTCGGTCACTTCAACCCGATGATTCATTCCAGGGTGATGCAGCACATCCATTAATGACCCGGCAGCCCCGGTTTTCGCATCGCGCGCGCCAAAAACGACCCGACCGATACGGCTGTGCACCATCGCGCCAGCGCACATCACGCACGGTTCCAGAGTGACGTACAGCGTGGCATCTAACAGGCGGTAGTTTTGCAGCACCAGGCCGCCCTGACGCAGCGCCATAATCTCAGCATGAGCAGTCGGATCATGATGACCTATCGGGCGGTTCCAGCCTTCGCCAATCACTCGGTTGTTATGTACCAATACCGCACCCACCGGGACTTCACGCTCATCCCAGGCGCGCTTAGCCAGCGTTAAAGCATGACGCATCCAGTATTCGTGGCTAAATTCAACATCTGACAAAGGGGTAACTCCAGTAATCAAAGCGGGCGCATTATACACGTCATACTTCAAATTGCATGTGCGTTGGCTATTCGAGTTGCTGAAGCTCTCCGCGCGGCGTGACGCGCCAGCGATGCTGGCAAAAAGAGAGCAGCGGATTGTCCTGATTACTGTCACTATAGCCACTGTAAAGCTGTAGCGGTGCGCCAATGTGGCGTTCCAGTTGTGTCACTTTCTCATGGCCCAGACAGCGCAGAGTCAGTACCCAGCCGCCATATCCCCGCGCCATTTTGCTGGCAATCAGATTGACTCGCGGTAGCCATGGAGTATCAAAGTAAACCTGCTCGACCAGTGACTGTGGAGAGCCGGTAATAAGCCAGATATCAGCGTCAGAGCTTAACAGGTAGGTTGTCAGCCGCTGCTGCACGAGCGGAAACGCCGTCACGTTACTGCGAAACCAGCGCACAAAGTCGGCCTGATGCGCTTTCAGACACGCCTCGCTGCGGCCAAAAGTGCATCCCCATAACAGCAGGCTCATTGGCCAGCGGGCGGCACGTCCTTTTATCAGCAACGCCAGCGCAATCACCGGTAACAGAGGCAGCACAAGCAACGCGTTCAGCGGCTGGCGACGCAGCAGATAACGAATAAAACTACCGAACATATCCTGCTGGTGTAACGTGCCATCCAAATCAAAAAAGACAACGCGGCGCTGGTGATTGGTCAAACCTTATTCCTCTGGATCAGTGAATCCCAATAGCCAGGTAAACAAGAACCCGGCGATAACTGCTACCAGATAGCCTAACAGATAGAACATCACTTTTCCGGCAACAATCGTCAGTGCCAGCGGTAATCCGGAGATGCCAAAGGTGATGACCGTCGCCACCTTCCAGTAGCTAATCAGCGCCCCACCTACCGCGCCGCCAAGACAGGCACCGATAAACGGCTTGCCCAACGGCAGCGTTACGCCAAAAATCAGCGGCTCGCCAATCCCCAGCAGTCCGACCGGTAGCGCCCCTTTGATCACTTTCTTTAGTCGCGCATTGCGGGTTTTCATCAAAACCGCAATCGCAGCACCTATTTGCCCAACGCCCGCCATCGCCAGGATCGGAAAGAGCGCGTTATAACCGTGCGCCTGGACCAGTTCAACATGGATGGGCACCAATCCCTGATGAAGCCCGGTAAGTACCAACGGCAGGAAGGTTCCCGCCAGCACGGCACCGACCAGAAAACCGCCGCGATCGATAGCCCAGGATGCGCCGTGAGCGATAGATTCAGAAATCCATCCGCCAAGCGGTTGCAGCGCCACAATCGCGATTACGCCGGTAATGATGGTGGTCAGCAGCGGGTTAAGGATAAGCTCCAGTGATTCTGGCAACAGCGTGCGGAATTTACGTTCGATCCAGCACATCAGCGCAACCACCAGCAATACCGCGATCACCCCACCGCGCCCCGGCTGCAACGCTTCGCCAAACAGGGTAATTTGCGCCAGCTGAGGGCTGGAGAGGATCCCCGCCATCACCCCGCCCATTGCCAGGGAGCCACCGAAAACTTTGGCGGTATTCACCCCGACCAGAATATTCATAATGGCAAATACGGCGCTGCCAAATATGCCCATCAACCCCAGCATATTTGGATAGTGGGTCGCAAAATCCCCCACGATATCCGGGCGCTTAAGGATGTTAATAATGCCGGTAATCAAACCGGAGGCGATAAACGCCGGAATAAGAGGGATAAAGACGTTCGCCAGCTTACGCAGCGCATCGCTCATCGGCGCTTTGTACTTCGCTTTGGCCTCTGACTTGGTGCGCTCAATATCATTGGCACCTGCTCGCTCGCCGCCATCGGCAATCAGGGAACGCATGGCATCCACCACTTTGGCTGCTTTACCGGGACCGACAATAATCTGGTGCTGTGCGCCCTGCTTCACGTAGCCGCTAACGCCGGGCAGTTGCCTGAGGCGGGGAATATCGATCTGCCCGTCATCCTGAACTTCCACCCTGACACGGGTCATACAGTTTTCCAGACGCAGAATATTGTTCTCTCCGCCAACGCCCAGCAGGATGTCGCTGGCCAGCAACGCCGTCTTATCCATATACACCTCTTAGTGTTCTAACGCCGCGCGTAAAAAACCCTGGTGAGCGGCAAGCTTTTCGCGGGCGGCAGCGGCATCCAGGCCGGTGAGCGCCATTAAAATAGCCGGCTTAACATCATAATCCGTCTGCTTCAGCAGCGTTTCAGCTTGAGCACGCGCAATGCCGGTGGCTTCAACCACCATACGGCACGCCCGATCGACCAGTTTGACGTTGGTTGCCTGCATATCCACCATCAGGTTCTGGTACACCTTGCCAAATTTCACCATCGCGCCGGTGGAGATCATATTGAGCACCAGCTTTTGCGCGGTGCCGGATTTCAGTCGTGTTGACCCGGTCAGCGCCTCTGGCCCCACCACCGGAGAAATGGCAATGTCCGCTTCATGCGCGATAGGGGAATCCGGATTGCATGAAATAGCCGCCGTCGTACAGCCCACCGAACGCGCATATTTCAACCCACCAATGACATACGGCGTACGACCAGAAGCAGCCAGCCCCACCACCAGATCCTGTGCGGTAAGATTGAGCGTACGCAGATCGTCTTCACCTAGCTGCGGGTTATCTTCTGCGCCTTCTACGGCCTTAAGCAGCGCACCCGGTCCCCCGGCAATCAGCCCAACCACCAGACCGTGCGGAACGCCGAAGGTTGGCGGGCATTCAGACGCGTCCAGCACCCCAAGACGCCCACTGGTACCTGCTCCCATGTAAATAATGCGTCCACCGGCTTTTAGCGCGTCAGCTGCCGCATCAACCGCGCGCGCAACTTCAGGAAGAGTTGCTTTTACTGCTTCAGCTACCAGCGTATCCTGTTGATTAAAACGATGAACCAACTCCAGAGTGGAGAGCGCATCCAGATCCATGGTCTGAGGATTGCGGGTTTCTGAAACTAACGCACCGAGATTCATTTTTTGTTCCTTAGGAATTTTTAATTCATAATAATCTGTCATAATGGAATATTATATTCACTAAGGCGAGTGATATTTTGTTTTGTAATCGCCATCACATTTTCGCCAGGAGAAAGCATGAACTGTTTAATTCGCATTCGTCAGCGTTATCCGGATCTCGCGCAAAGCGATAAAAAGCTTGCGGATTATCTTCTTGCTCAACCGGATGCTGCGCGTCATCTCAGTTCACAACAGCTGGCCTTTGAAGCGGGCGTCAGCCAGTCCAGCGTGGTGAAATTCGCGCAAAAGATGGGCTTTAAAGGATTCCCGGCACTCAAACTGGCGATTAGCGAAGCATTGGCCAGCAATCCCAATCCCCATTCCATTCCGGTACATAATCAGATTCGCGGTGACGACCCGATGCGAATGGTAGGCGAGAAACTGATTAAAGAGAACGTGGCGGCGATGCATGCGACGCTGGACGTCAACAGCGAAGAGAAACTGATGGAGAGCGTCACGATGCTGCGTTCAGCCCGCCGCATTATCGTGACCGGGATTGGCGCATCGGGTCTGGTGGCACAGAATTTTGCCTGGAAGCTGCTGAAGATTGGTTTTAACGCGGTGGTGGAACGCGATATGCACGCCCTACTGGCGACGGTGCAGGCGCTTTCGCCTAACGATCTACTGCTGGCCATTTCGTATACCGGAGAGCGTCGAGAGCTCAACCTGGCTGCGGATGAAACGTTGCGCACCGGCGCGAAAATCCTCGCCATCACCGGATTCACACCGAACGCCCTGCAGCAACGGGCAAGTCATTGTCTGTACACCATTGCCGAGGAGCAGGCCACGCGCAGCGCAGCGATTTCCTCCACCCATGCGCAAATGATGCTCACTGATTTACTGTTTATGGCGCTGGTGCAGCAGGATCTGGAGCATGCCCCGGAACGTATTCGCCACAGTGAGGCCCTGGTAAAAAAACTGGTCTGAGCAAAGAATGCGCGTATAATGCCCGCCCGATTTGTGATGTTTTGAGAGTTTCCTGATGGCCCTGTTAATCACTAAAAAGTGTATCAATTGCGATATGTGCGAGCCCGAATGCCCGAATGAGGCGATTTCGATGGGTGATTGCATTTACGAGATTAACAGCGACAAGTGTACGGAATGCGTAGGCCATTACGACACGCCAACCTGCCAGAAGGTGTGCCCTATTCCCAATACTATTTTGAAAGATCCGGCGCATGTCGAAACAGAAGAGCAGCTGTGGGATAAGTTTGTGCTGATGCACCACGCCGATAAACTTTAGCCGCGTCGCCATCTGGCGATGAAGCTCCTACCCTGCCCCTGCAACAAACGCATAACCCGTAGGCCGGATAAGACGCTACGCGTCGCCATCCGGCAACGTCCTGAATCTAACTTTCGATAATCACCGTGGCGCAGGCGTAGTGACGCTCATCGGCCAGCGTCACATGCATATGCGCGACGCCGAGTTTTTCCGCCAGTTTTAACGCCTCTCCCCATAATCGCAGACGCGGCTTACCGAGTTCGTCGTTAAAGACTTCAAACTGATTAAACGCCAGCCCATTGCGAATACCCGTGCCAAAGGCTTTTGCTGCCGCCTCTTTGACTGCAAAACGCTTCGCCAGAAAACGCACCGGCTGCTGATGCGTTTCCCAGATTGCCCATTCGTTGTCGCTGAGCACACGTCTTGCCAGGCGGTCGCCGGAACGGGAGATCACCGCTTCGATGCGGGCAATCTCCACGATATCCGTACCTAATCCCAGAATCGCCATTAGCCACGCGCTTCCAGCATCAGGCGCTTCATTTCGACTACGGCCTCTTTCAGGCCGCTCATCACCGCACGTCCGATAATGGCATGGCCAATATTCAGCTCGTGCATTTCCGGGATCCGCGCGATAGCTTTAACGTTGTGATACGTCAGACCGTGACCCGCATTCACCTTCAGGCCAAGGCTTGCAGCAAAAGTCGCCGCTTTGGCGATACGCGCCAGTTCGCTGGCCTGTTCTGCGTCGGTTTTCGCATCGGCGTAACAGCCGGTGTGAATTTCAATAAACGGTGCGCCAACTTCCGCAGCGGCCTTAATCTGCTCTTCATCGGCATCGATAAACAGCGAAACCAGAATGCCTGCGTCCGCCAGACGTTTGCAGGCATCGCGCATCTTGTCACGCTGGCCGGCGACGTCCAGCCCACCTTCAGTGGTAACTTCCTGACGTTTTTCCGGCACCAGGCAGCAAAAATGCGGCTTAGTCTCAACGGCAATCGCCAGCATCTCTTCAGTGACCGCCATTTCCAGATTCATGCGCGTATCCAGCGTCTGGCGCAGAATACGTACGTCACGGTCGGTGATATGGCGACGGTCTTCACGCAGATGTACGGTAATACCGTCTGCGCCCGCCTGTTCAACGATAAACGCTGCCTGAACCGGGTCCGGATATGCGGTACCGCGTGCATTACGTAAAGTGGCAATGTGGTCAATGTTGACGCCTAACAGTAATTCGGCCATGACAATCCTCGTTTTTTATTTTCGCTTCGGCATAAACTGCCGGAATAATTCGCGGCTCTTTAAGGGCTTACCACCAAGATACGGCTTTAACGCCATGCGGGTAAAGCGTTTCGCGGCGCGAAGCGTATCAGCATCCGGAAATTCCCGCGATTCGAGTGCTTTCAGATGGCGTCCGGTAAAGGTGGCGTTATCAATCACTACGCTGGCGATAAACCCTTTTTCTTCCCGGTAGCGATAGGTCATGGTGTCGTCTACCGGCTCGCCGCTGCCTGCACAGTGGGTAAAATCGACGCCATACCCCAGATGACCAAGTAAGGCCAGCTCAAAGCGACGCAACGCAGGTTCTGGCGAACCCGTGGCGCCAGCCAGCGCCTGAATACAGTTCAGGTAATCGAAAAAGAGTGCAGAAAAGCGGGTTTCGTATTCGAGTACGCGCGAGATAAGCTCGTTAATATACAAGCCGCTGTATAGCGTGATTCCGCTAAGGGGGAGTGCCAGAGAAACGGCTTCGGCGCTGCGCAAGGTTTTGACCTCGCCACGTCCACCAAAGCGAAGCAACAACGGGGTAAAAGGCTGGAGTGCGCCTTTAAGATTGGAGCGTTTGGAACGTGCGCCTTTAGCCACCAGGCGCACGCGACCCGACTCTTCCGTGAAGACATCCAGCACGAGACTGGTTTCGCTCCAGGGGCGACTATGCAGGACAAAAGCGCGTTGCCATCCTTCCATATACTCGCCGTGTTTCAGAAGATGTGTTTAGACGTCGTCGCCGTAACCGAGGCTACGCAGCGCGCGTTCGTCATCGGCCCAGCCGGATTTCACTTTCACCCACAGTTCGAGGTGAACGGGCGCTTCGAACATCTCCTGCATGTCTTTACGCGCTTCGATGCCGATGGTTTTAATCTTGGCCCCTTTGTTGCCAATAACCATCTTCTTCTGCCCTTCACGTTCGACGAGGATCAGGCCGTTAATGTCGTAGCCGCCGCGTTCGTTAGAGATAAAACGCTCAATCTCCACGGTAACGGAGTACGGCAGTTCAGCCCCCAGAAAACGCATCAGCTTTTCACGGATGATTTCAGAGGCCATAAAGCGCTGAGAACGGTCGGTGATGTAATCTTCCGGGAAGTGATGAATAGCTTCCGGCAAATGCTTACGCACGATGCCCGCAACGGTATCGACATTCAAGCCGGTTTCGGCAGAAATCGGTACGATATCAAGGAAGTTCATCTGGCTTGCCAGGAACTGCAGGTGCGGCAGCAGATCGGCTTTTTCCTGAACGTTGTCGACTTTGTTGACGGCCAGAATAACCGGGGCTTTGCCATCACGCAGCTTGTTGAGCACCATTTCGTCGTCCGGCGTCCAGCGGGTGCCTTCGACAACGAAAATAACCAGTTCAACATCACCGATCGAGCTGCTCGCCGCTTTGTTCATCAGGCGGTTAATAGCCCGTTTTTCTTCCATATGCAGACCCGGGGTATCAACATAAATCGCCTGATACGCGCCTTCGGTATGGATGCCAACAATACGGTGACGTGTTGTCTGAGCCTTACGTGAGGTAATAGAAATCTTCTGCCCAAGCAGATTATTCAACAGGGTGGATTTGCCGACGTTCGGGCGACCGACGATAGCAATAAATCCGCAGTAGGTTTTCTCTTCGCTCATTCCAGCTCCAGTTTTTTCAACGCCTGTTCGGCGGCAGCCTGCTCAGCCTTACGACGGCTCGAACCTGTGCCAACCACCGGTTCACTCAGGCCGCTGACCTGGCAGTGGATAGTAAATTCTTGATCGTGCGCTTCACCACGGACCTGCACCACCAAATAAGACGGCAGAGGCAGGTGGCGACCCTGCAAATATTCCTGCAGGCGCGTTTTCGGATCTTTTTGTTTGTCGCCTGGGCTAATTTCATCCAGACGAGTTTGATACCAGTTCAGGATCAATTGCTCAACGGTTTGAATATCGCTGTCGAGGAAGACGCCGCCGATCAAAGCTTCAACGGTATCCGCCAGGATTGATTCACGACGGAAGCCGCCGCTTTTCAGCTCACCAGGCCCCAAACGTAAACATTCACCGAGGTCAAACTCACGGGCTAATTCTGCCAGCGTATTGCCGCGAACCAGCGTCGCGCGCATGCGGCTCATATCACCTTCATCCACACGCGGGAAACGGTGATACAGCGCATTAGCGATAACAAAGCTCAAAATAGAGTCGCCTAAAAATTCTAAACGCTCGTTATGTTTGCTGCTGGCGCTCCGGTGAGTTAATGCCTGCTGCAACAGCTCCTGATGATTAAAAGTGTAGCCCAGCTTCCGTTGAAGCCGATTAATTACGATGGGGTTCATGCGATACCAATAAATGAATGCGTCAACAATTCAGCACACGAAACAGACCTGATATACGCACTTCGCTGAGCCATCCGGCTTCGCCTGCATGCTTTTGTATACAAACCAACGCTGTTTCGTGTGCCGTGGCAACCTGTCGGTGCCAACCTAAAACTTCGGGGGAATATTCTATACACAACGACAAGGGATGTCGTTAGTCTGCGGGAATTTATCCGAGAAATAATTCACGCTGCCGCCGTAATGACGACAACGTGAACAATTATCGGTGATTAGTGAATGCCACCAATACGGCTTAAACGCACACCGGTCGGCCATTCACCTTCTTGCTTATCGAAACTCATCCAGATAGCGGTCGCTTTACCAACCAGATTCGCTTCCGGTACAAATCCCCAGTAACGGCTGTCCGCGCTGTTATCACGGTTATCACCCATCATGAAGTAGTGTCCCGGCGGAACGATCCAGGTTGCCAACGGCTGACCAGGTTGACGGTAATACATCCCCACCTGATCCTGCGCAATCGGCACGGTCAGAATGCGGTGTGTAACCTCACCCAGCGTTTCTTTACGCTCAGAAAGGCGAATACCGTTCTCTTTCGTTTCGTTCAGCGGAACTTCAAAGAAGCCGCTGGTCGCTTCACCGCCGTTACGACGAGCAAAGGTCTGTACAAAATCACTTGGCTGAACATCAGAGTACGTTACCGGCAACGCGTTTTCACACGCCTGACCGGAACGGCATCCTGGCTGAATAGTCACCTCTTTCGCCACTGGATCGTACGTTACTTTGTCTCCCGGTAAACCGACAGCACGTTTAATGTAGTCCAGACGCGGGTCTTCCGGGTATTTAAACACCACAATATCACCGCGTTTCGGATGACCGGTTTCGATCAACGTTTTCTGGTAAATCGGATCTTTAATCCCGTAGGCGAATTTCTCCACCAGGATAAAGTCACCGATAAGCAGCGTCGGCATCATCGAACCTGACGGGATCTGGAATGGTTCATAGATAAATGAACGCACCACCAGCACAATCGCCAGTACCGGGAAAACGGACGCCCCGGTTTCCAGCCAGCCTGGCTTAGGTGCCACTTTTTTCAGCGTAGCTTTATCCAGTGAATCACCTGCAGCAGCTTGCGCTGCTGCCTGACGCTCCCGGCGCTTTGGCGCGAAGATGAATTTATCTACGCACCATAAAATGCCCGTCACCAGTGTGGCAATCACCAGAATCAGGGCAAACATGTTCGCCATGCCAACTCCTTAAGATTATTTGCTGTCTTTACCGACATGCAGAATGGCGAGGAACGCTTCCTGCGGCAGTTCGACGTTACCGATCTGCTTCATGCGCTTTTTACCCTCTTTCTGTTTTTGCAGCAGCTTTTTCTTACGGCTGATATCGCCACCGTAGCATTTCGCCAGAACGTTTTTACGCAGCTGCTTAACCGTTGAACGCGCGATGATGTGCGTACCAATGGCCGCCTGGATCGCGATATCAAACTGCTGGCGAGGGATCAGATCTTTCATCTTCTCAACCAGTTCACGGCCACGGCTCTGGGAGTTGTCGCGGTGGGTAATCAGCGCCAGCGCATCGACACGTTCGTTGTTGATAAGGACATCAACACGCACCATGTCAGACGCCTGGAAGCGTTTGAAGTTATAGTCCAGCGACGCGTAGCCGCGAGAGGTCGACTTCAGACGGTCAAAGAAATCGAGTACGACTTCCGCCATCGGAATCTCATACGTCAGCGCCACCTGGTTACCGTGGTAAACCATATTAGTCTGGACGCCACGCTTCTCGATACACAGGGTGATGACATTGCCAAGGTAAGCCTGCGGCAGCAGCATGTGACACTCAGCGATCGGCTCACGCAGTTCGTAGATGTTGTTCAGCGGCGGCAGCTTGGACGGGCTATCGACGTAGATAGTCTCTTTCGCCGTGGTTTCAACTTCGTAGACTACGGTCGGTGCGGTGGTGATCAGATCCAGATCGTATTCACGCTCCAGACGTTCCTGAATGATCTCCATGTGCAGCAGACCAAGGAAGCCACAACGGAAGCCGAAGCCTAGCGCGGTAGAGCTTTCCGGCTCGTAGAACAGGGAGGCGTCGTTCAGGCTCAGCTTGCCAAGCGCGTCACGGAAGTTTTCATAGTCGTCAGAGCTCACCGGGAACAGACCAGCGTAAACCTGCGGCTTCACTTTTTTAAAGCCTGGCAGCGGTTTGTCTGCCGGGTTACGCGCCTGCGTCAGGGTATCACCAACCGGTGCGCCGAGGATGTCTTTAATCGCACAAACCAACCAACCTACCTCGCCGCATTTCAGCTCGGTACGGTCAACTTGTTTTGGCGTGAAGATACCCAGACGGTCGGCGTTATAGACCTGACCGGTGCTCATCACTTTAATTTTGTCGCCTTTACGCATGGTGCCGTTTTTAATACGCACCAGTGACACCACGCCAAGGTAGTTATCGAACCAGGAGTCGATGATCAGCGCCTGCAATGGGCCTTCCGGATCGCCTTCCGGCGGCGGAATGTCGCGTACCAGACGTTCAAGAACGTCAGTGACGCCAACGCCGGTTTTCGCCGAGCAGCGAACGGCATCTGTCGCATCGATACCGACGATATCTTCGATCTCTTCCGCTACGCGTTCAGGATCGGCGGCTGGCAGGTCAATTTTATTCAGTACCGGTACTACTTCCAGATCCATTTCCATGGCGGTATAGCAGTTAGCCAGGGTCTGCGCTTCTACGCCCTGTCCGGCATCAACCACCAGCAATGCGCCTTCACAGGCAGCAAGCGAGCGGGAAACTTCATACGAGAAGTCAACGTGGCCCGGGGTGTCGATAAAGTTAAGCTGATAGGTTTCACCATCAGATGCTTTGAAATCGAGCGTCACGCTCTGCGCTTTGATAGTAATACCGCGCTCACGCTCAAGATCCATCGAGTCGAGAACCTGCGCTTCCATTTCACGGTCAGACAGGCCACCGCAGATCTGGATAATACGGTCAGACAGCGTCGATTTACCGTGGTCGATGTGAGCTATGATTGAAAAGTTACGTATGTTCTTCATATAGTGTAATTATTGTGCCTTACGCCCGCCGGAGCAGGCTCTGAGAAGTCGCTGATCTGAGCTTAACGTCTGTTTAAGTGAAACGCCGCATTCTACACTACAACGCTGAGGCGAGGAAACGTTCATAGAGCAAGGATAGCGGGAACTGGAAACAACCTTGCAAAGTCGGTGAAACTTTTGCCGGATGGCGTCATAAACGCCTTATCCGGCCTACGCTTGCATCTGAGCACGCTGTAGGCCTGATAAGCGCAACCCCATCAGGCAAAGATATCACTGCTGGGTTTCGACGCGAATAAGATCGGGTGGGAGAGCAACGTTCAGAATGACCGGCTGCCAGGTTTCGCGTTCAGCAAGCTTACGAGAGTATCCACGAGCAATCAGGAATCCGCCCACGCCCCCCAGCACTGCGCCGCTTAATGCGGCAAGATCGGAACCAAACAGCACCTGGAACAGCGCAGCGAAAAGAAACAGTCCTGCCAACGGAGACATGTAGACCAGCATCGCCGATCCCAGCAGGCTACCTTCGGCAATGCCCAGTTCAACTTTTTGACCAGGGGTCAAGGGTTCGTCGCAGGGCACCACGATGGTGTGTGTGGTCTGTGGCCCCAGTTTGTTCAGCACACGGCTCCCGCATCCGGCCCGGGAAGCACAGCTGCTACATGATGCTTTAACATCGCAGCTGACCGTCGCCAGACCATTTTGCCAGGAGACGACCGTCGCCCACTCTTTAATCATTGTGCTGCCCTGAACTTGATATTGTCCGCGATACGCTTCGCCGTTTGCGGTGGAAGCTCGCCCACAATCGTAATCTCCGCGTTATCACGCACGCTGGTGCTGACCGTTCTGCGGCCAGTACGCAGCAGTTGATCGGCACTGTTCTGCGTCGCACGGTTTACGTTCACGGAGAAACTAAACAGGCCATCAGAATAAAGGCGTGATTCAATCGGCATGTTATCCATCGTCGGCAGCGGACGTCGACTGCTTGAGACCTCACTGAAACCTTGTGGCAACCACGACGGACTCCAGTTGAAGTTGGTTTTCTCGCCCGCAGGAACAGACAGCAACGGTGGTAAATTCGCTTTTGCTAACGTCTGCATGCTGTCGCTAACACCGTTATTCACGGTAAAGGAGATTACACGGAACTGTTCCAGCGTTTCGCCATCACGATCGAGGAGATCGACACGCATCGGCAGTTTGGTCTCCGTGTCCATCCAAACGATATAGCTGTAACGGGTGCCGTCACGCGCCACAACGCGGATCACTTCACAGAGCCGATCGGCAATACGGGTGCGGCCTACTGAGATAAAATCATAGTAGGGAGCAAGGCGTTTGAAATCGGTGTAAATCAGGGATGGCAGAGAGTCAACGATATAATCGCCGTTCAGCGTGAACGGTTCGAGGCCAGGCTCAAAATAGCTAATTTCGTTGCCGCGTTGCACCACTTCCCGGCGCGGTCCATCCATTTGTAATAGTTGCGCGAGTGGACGGTTATCCTGGCGGGCATGACGATAACGTAGGGATTCAACACCCTGCTTATTGATGCTGACAAATGACAGCTCATAGGTTAGCGACTGGCTGGCCAGATTCATCTGCTGCAACAACGCCCCGGACGCAGGATTGGCCGAGGCGTTTACAGAGAAGAACAGGCTACCAGCCACAAGTGACATGGCAAACCAAAGTTGCTTCATTACTGCGATTGCGTTCCTAAAGTTTGAATTCCTGGCACCTGAACAGCGGCTTGCTGTGTTTGCGCCTGCTCAAACTGAAGCTGTTCAGAGTGCAGTCGACGTTGCAATTCGTAATCCTGCAACATGGCATTAATACGACGACGCTGCTCCTGTACCTGCTGTTGTTGACCGCCGCTGGCCGTCGCGTCAGAAGGTACACCCAAGCTAACCGGACTGGCTTTACCCATCATCGGTAATGTATTAAACACCGGCGTTTCGGGCTGCTGGGACGTTTCAGATTGCCCATTATAGTGCTGGACGCCAACGATAACTGCAAGTGATACGCACGCGGCCACACCCATTTGGGTAAGCTGCGCGGCCCACGGACGCATTTTCTTCCAGAATGGCATTTTCTGCCACTGGTGCGGTGCTGGCTGGGCCTCAGGAATCAATGGCGCCGTCTGACGTACTGGCTCATCCTGGATGGCGGCCATTACGCGGGCGGAAATATCGAAATGGAGAACGTCGGCGGTATCACCTCGCATGGAATCGCGAATCAGGTGATAACTCTCCCAGGTTTTTTGCATTTCCGGGTCGTGAGTTAGCTCTTTGAGTAACTCAGTATCCAGCGTTTCGCCATCCATTAAAGCGGAAAGTTTCTCTTTCTGCATGCCTAATACCTTTTCCAGTATCCCGCTATCGTCAACGCCTGATAAGCGGTTGAACTTTATTATCAATAGCTTCCCTCGCTCGGAAGATACGTGAACGCACCGTACCTACCGGACAATCCATGATAGCGGCTATCTCTTCATAGCTCAGGCCATCCAGCTCCCGCAAGGTTATTGCCATGCGTAAATCTTCCGGGAGGGACTCAATAGTTCGGAAAACTATCTGTCTCAGCTCTTCTGACAACATTAAGTTCTCAGGGTTCGAAATTTCTTTCAGCGCACCGCCACTTTCGTAATTTTCTGCTTCAATCGCATCAATGTCACTGGAAGGTGGACGACGCCCCTGAGCGACCAGGTAATTCTTCGCTGTATTGACTGCAATACGATACAGCCAGGTATAAAAAGCACTATCTCCCCGGAACGAGTCCAGCGCACGATAGGCTTTGATAAATGCTTCTTGTACTACATCGGGTACATCACCCGACGGTACATAGCGAGAAACCAGACTCGCCACCTTATGCTGATAGCGCACTACCAGTAGGTTAAAGGCTTTCTGATCTCCCTTCTGGACCCGTTCTACCAGGACCTGGTCCGTTAACTGCTCGCTCATCCGAGGTAAAGTCTCCCCAAACCAAATTTCCACGCGCTTTCGAAACGCCACTCCATCAGCTTCACTATGAGCAAGCAAATGCTTAGAGTGCTCAAGTTTCGTAAAGTTCCGTTACGCATTGTTTTTTGTTTGTCATGTTGTAGACAGGTCTTATCTCTCATTATAAGTCTACATAACCCGATCAACGCACTATCTGTACAGAAATGCCCATTTCACCGCTTGCAGAGTAACCCAACGGGCACTTTATTTCATCACATAATCTGATGCTAACGGCCTGCTTCACAAAATATTTTTGCCTATTTCGTCCTCGTCATGCTTTTCTTTCATGTTTAGTCATTGCAACACATTTAAAAATAAAACGTGCAGTATCGCGCAATGTGGTGCTATGGTGACCAAACACTGTTTAGTAAATTAAACAAATATCATGAATACGACTCCTGAATTATCCTGTGACGTGCTGATCATTGGCAGCGGGGCTGCCGGACTCTCACTGGCGCTGCGCCTGGCTGAAAAACATCAGGTTATTGTCCTGAGCAAAGGGCCGGTCAGCGAAGGCTCGACATTTTATGCCCAGGGGGGTATTGCCGCGGTTTTCGATGAAACCGACAGTATCGACTCCCACGTTGAAGATACGCTGATTGCCGGGGCCGGGCTGTGCGATCGCCATGCGGTTGAATTTGTCGCCAGCAATGCCCGCACCTGCGTTCAATGGCTTATCGATCAGGGCGTCTTATTCGATACACAGGTTCAGCCTAACGGCGAAGAGAGCTATCACCTGACCCGTGAAGGCGGTCACAGCCATCGACGCATCCTGCACGCTGCGGATGCTACCGGCAAAGAAGTCGAAACCACCCTCGTCAGCCAGGCACAAAATCACCCCAATATCCGGGTTCTTGAGCGTAGCAACGCCGTCGACCTGATTGTCTCCGATAAAATCGGTCTGCCGGGAACGCGTCGGGTTGTCGGCGCATGGATCTGGAATCGTAATAAAGAAGCCGTCGAAACCTGCCATGCGAAGTCGGTAGTGTTGGCCACCGGCGGCGCATCAAAGGTGTATCAATACACTACCAATCCGGATATTTCCTCGGGTGACGGGATTGCAATGGCCTGGCGCGCAGGATGCCGCGTCGCCAACCTGGAGTTTAACCAGTTTCACCCGACTGCGCTGTATCATCCGCAGGCACGCAATTTTCTGCTGACCGAAGCGCTGCGCGGCGAAGGCGCGCACCTGAAGCGCCCGGACGGTTCACGCTTTATGCCCGATTTTGACGAACGTGGCGAACTGGCTCCCCGCGATATTGTCGCCCGCGCCATTGATCATGAAATGAAGCGCCTTGGTGCAGATTGCATGTTCCTCGATATCAGCCATAAGCCGGAAGAATTTGTTCGTCAGCATTTCCCGATGATTTATGAAAAGTTGCTGGGACTGGGCATTGATTTAACCAAAGAGCCGGTTCCCATCGTGCCTGCCGCGCACTATACCTGCGGCGGTGTGATGGTGGATGACTTTGGCCGTACCGATGTCGACGGGCTGTATGCGATCGGCGAAGTGAGTTACACCGGCCTGCATGGCGCCAACCGGATGGCATCGAACTCATTGCTGGAGTGTCTGGTTTATGGCTGGTCCGCGGCTGAAGATATCGACAGGCGCATGCCTTATGCTCGCGGCGTTAGCACGCTCCCGGGCTGGGATGAAAGCCGGGTAGAAAATCCGGATGAGTTGGTTGTTATCCAGCATAACTGGCATGAGCTGCGGCTGTTTATGTGGGATTACGTCGGTATTGTGCGTACGACCAAGCGCCTGGAGCGCGCTCTGCGCCGTATCACCATGCTGCAACAGGAAATCGACGAGTATTACGCCCATTTCCGCGTGTCGAACAATTTGCTGGAACTGCGTAACCTGGTGCAAGTTGCGGAGCTGATTGTCCGCTGCGCAATGATGCGCAAAGAGAGTCGGGGCCTGCACTACACGCTGGATTACCCAGAACAGCTTCCTGAGTCGGGCCCGTCTATTCTCTCGCCGCTAAGTCATCACATAAACAGGTAAAACGCCTGGGTCAGCGCCGTATAACCTTCAGAGTAACGTTGGTCTGGCCCACGAATCACCAGCCTGTCGCTAAAGCACTCCCCGGCCTGCGGGGAGAATGCCAGCAACACCCGATGCGGTAGCCGGGCTTCCGTTTCTGCTACATCCGTACGTAATCGCAGATGCCAGCCCATACTTAATGCCTGCTGGGTAAACGCGTTCCCAATCTGTTCCGGCAGCACTACACAAAAAAATCCTTCTTCCGTAATGCTGTCCGCCGCCAGCGTAAGCAACGCCTGGTGATCGAGCGAGGTGGTATAACGCGCTTGCTCACGCTGCGGTGTAGCGCATTCCACGCCCTGTTCATAATAGGGAGGATTGCTGATTATCAAATCAAAACGCACGGTCTGACGCGGTATCCACTGTTGCGCATCTTCAGTATGAACACTCACGCGATGCATCCACGGAGATTGTGCGATGTTCTCCTGCGCCTGCTGCGCGGCGTCGACATCAAGCTCCACGGCGTCAATGATGACGTTTTCATCAGTGCGCTGGGCCAGCATCAGCGCCAACAGGCCACTCCCGGTACCAATATCCAGGATCCTTTTTACGCCCGCAACGGGGGCCCAGGCTCCCAATAAAATGCCGTCTGTTCCGACTTTCATTGCACAGCGATCGTGTGCCACAAAAAACTGCTTAAAAGTAAATCCATTACGTCTCAGTACGGATGTAGACTGGGGCATGAAGAACAACCTTCCTGGAAAAAAAACGATAACATAGGATAAAAACAATACCTGAGAAGGTATATCCATACAAACAGATGAAGATTGCAGCCGTAACGTCTATAATCAGCGCCCCACTCAGAGGTAGAACATGACTGTAACGACTTTTTCCGAACTTGAACTCGATGAAAGCCTTCTGGATGCCCTCCAGGAAAAAGGTTTCACTCGCCCGACCGCCATTCAGGCTGCCGCCATTCCGCCTGCGCTCGATGGCCGTGATGTACTCGGTTCTGCGCCGACAGGCACCGGTAAAACGGCGGCATATTTGCTGCCAGCGTTGCAGCACCTGCTCGACTTCCCGCGCAAGAAATCTGGTCCGCCGCGCATTTTAATCCTGACACCAACGCGCGAACTGGCGATGCAGGTTGCCGAACACGCTCGTGAGCTGGCGAAGAATACGCATCTGGATATCGCTACGATTACCGGCGGCGTGGCTTACATGAACCACATGGAAGTCTTTAGCGAAAACCAGGACATCGTGGTCGCCACCACGGGTCGTCTGCTGCAGTACATTAAAGAAGAAAACTTCGACTGCCATGCGGTTGAAACGCTAATTCTCGATGAAGCAGACCGTATGCTGGACATGGGCTTTGCCCAGGACATCGAGCATATCGCCGGTGAAACACGCTGGCGTAAGCAAACCATGCTGTTTTCCGCCACGCTGGAAGGTGATGCGATTAAGGATTTTGCCGAGCGTCTGTTGGAAGACCCGGTCGAAGTCTCAGCGGATCCGTCCACCCGTGAACGCAAGAAGATCCATCAGTTTTACTACCGTGCCGATGACATCGAGCACAAAACTGCCATGCTGATCCACCTGTTAAAACAGCCAGAGGCGACCCGCTCAATTGTTTTCGTACGCAAACGCGAGCGTGTGCACGAACTGGCAGGCTGGCTGCGCCAGGCTGGCATTAATAACTGCTATCTCGAAGGCGAGATGGTGCAGAACAAACGTAACGAAGCAATCAAACGCCTGACCGATGGCCGCGTGAACGTGCTGGTAGCAACCGACGTCGCCGCTCGCGGGATCGATATTCCGGACGTCAGCCACGTGTTTAACTTCGACATGCCGCGCAGTGGCGATGCCTATCTGCACCGTATTGGCCGTACCGGTCGTGCTGGCCGTAAAGGCACTGCGATCTCTTTGGTTGAAGCGCACGACCACCTGCTGCTCGGCAAAGCGAGCCGCTATATTGACGAACCGCTGAAAGCTCGCGTCATTGACGAACTGCGTCCAACCACGCGCGCGCCAAGTGAGAAATCTAACGGTAAGCCATCCAAGAAAGTGCTGGCGAAGCGCGCTGAGAAAAAGGCGAAAGAGAAAGAGAAGCCGCGGGTGAAAAAACGTCACCGTGACGCCAAAAATATCGGCAAACGTCGTAAGCCGAGCGGAGCTGCTACCCAGCAGTCCGACAAAGAGTAAACCGAATGCCGGGCCATTTAGCCCGGCATTTTTTCACGTGATGCAAAACTCTCTTCAATACACTCAAGAAACACCCGCATCGCCGGGCTAACGACTTTTCCGGCATGATAACCACACAATGCCGTAATTAACTCAGATTGTTCACTGAACGGTAATTCAATCAACTCCCTTGAACGTAACTCCTTCTCGACGGCAAAATGCGGCAAAAAGCTGATCCCAAGATTTGCCGATACGCACTGCTTAATGCTTTCAATGCTCCATAACTCAATGGTATTTTCCAGCGTAATCTGTCGTTTACGCAGTAGCCCCTCGAAGCGTTGTCTGAAAATACATTGCGGCTCATTAATGATAAAACTGCATGGAATGTGCTGGTTATGCTGAGTAAAATCAACGTGCTGAAGCAGTGGCGAAGCAACTAATGCCAGTGACTGATCGCCAAGCGGTATCAACTCCAGGGCATCGTCATTACCCACCCGATAAAACACCCCCAGATCAACATCATCACTGAGCAACGCATCGCGAATGACATAACAATTGAGCGACTGTAAAGACAACCGCACATGAGGCGCACGTTGTTTAAATCGCTGTAAAACCTGCGGCATTTTATACGCCAGCAGCGTTTCGCCTGTTGCGACACGTAGATCGCCGCTCGGCTGCGCATCCTGATGTGCCGACTGTCGAATCGATGCCATCACGCGCGTCAGGTCATGGATATGCGGCATCAGCCGTTTTCCCTCACTGGTGAGACACATCCGGCGACCAATTTTTTCAAACAACTGCACCGAAAGCTCTTGCTCAAGCTGTTGAATATGAAAGGTAACCGTTGATTGCGTACAGCACAGTTTTTGTGATGCCCGCAGAAATGAGCCCTCTTCCACCACCGTTTTTAGCGTAATAAACCGACGTAAATCCATCCGCACCAACCCATCGAAAATATCGAATTCAGAATGCAAAAACATTCATTTTTTTTAATGTTTTGCCTCGGGTACTGTCTATCAAAACAGAGGAGATAACAAGTGACCCCCATGCTTTTAAGTGCATTCTGGACCTATACATTGATTACCGCGCTAACCCCCGGACCAAACAACATCCTTGCGCTCAGTGCCGCGACGTCACACGGTTTTCGTCAGAGTACACACGTACTGGCCGGAATGAGTCTGGGCTTTTTAATCGTCATGATGATGTGCGCCGGGATTTCATTTTCACTGGCGGTCATGGATCCAGCCATCATCCACTGGCTTAGTTGGGCTGGAGCCGCTTATATCCTGTGGCTGGCGCTGAAGATCGCTACCAGCCCGACCTCGAACGATAGATTGCAGTCAGAGCCGATTAGCTTCTGGGCAAGTTTTGGCTTGCAGTTTGTTAACGTGAAAATCATTTTGTACGGCATTACCGCGTTATCCACGTTTGTATTACCGTACACTCAGGACGCCCACTGGCTGATTGGGGTGAGTATTCTGTTAGCGCTGATAGGCACCTTCGGGAATGCCTGCTGGGCGCTGGCGGGCCATCTTTTTCAGCGCGTTTTTCGCCGTTACGGTCGACAGTTGAATATCATTCTGGCGCTGTTGTTGGTGTATTGCGCGGTGAGGATCTTTTACTAACAGATGCAAAAAAGCGGAAGACGCACTGGCATCTTCCGCTTTTTGATTCTCTGCTAAACGGGGTTATTCCCCGTGAGCCTTACAGGCTCTCAGTAAAGGTACGAGCAATAACGTCGCGCTGCTGTTCTGGGGTCAGAGAGTTGAAACGCACTGCATAACCCGAAACACGGATGGTCAGCTGCGGATATTTTTCCGGATGCTTAACTGCATCTTCCAGCGTTTCGCGACGCAGAACGTTCACGTTCAGGTGCTGACCACCTTCCACGCGGACTTCCGGCTGTACGTCTACCGGTACTTCACGGTATTCGATTTCGCCCAGTTTGCTGACTGCAACGACTTCATCAGCATTGAAACCTGCTTTCGCAACGATGCAGCGTGCTTCGCCTTTTTCGCTGTCCAGCAGCCAGAAAGAGTTCAGCAGGTCGTCGTTTGCAGCTTTAGTAATCTGGATACCTGTAATCATTTGATGCCTCCCCGGCAAAATTATTTGATCTCGGTTGGCCGTCATCCGGCCAATTGGTAAAACCATTGTTGCTTGAGTGTATATATACCCCTCACACACCCTTGAATCTTTGATTTAAATCAATAAAAACCACACATGAAAAGTGGTGATAGGTGGATTTTATTGTTTTACATCAACTTACGCCATATGCGCAGCTAAACTTTTTACATAAATTTTCAACTATCTTTAAGGGGTAGACCATTGAGAAACGTACAGAATTTTGCGACGCCGAAAGAAGCAGTTAAGCTAGGGGGATTGAAAATTCGCAGGAGAGCGAGATGGCCACCGAATTAACCTGGCACGATGTGCTGGCTGAAGAGAAACAGCAGCCTTATTTTGTTAACACACTGCATACTGTTGCCGGCGAGCGTCAGTCAGGAATGACAATTTATCCGCCGCAAAAAGATGTGTTTAACGCTTTTCGCTTTACCGAGCTTGGTGACGTGAAAGTTGTCATCCTGGGTCAGGATCCTTACCACGGTCCAGGCCAGGCACACGGTCTCGCGTTCTCTGTCCGCCCCGGCATTGCCACTCCACCCTCATTGCTGAACATGTACAAAGAGCTGGAGGCAACGATTCCAGGCTTCACGCGCCCAACACACGGATATCTGGAAAGCTGGGCACGTCAGGGGGTACTGTTACTCAACACCGTACTCACCGTCCGCGCCGGTCAGGCACATTCTCACGCCAGCCTTGGGTGGGAAACATTTACCGATAAAGTCATCAGTCTGATTAACCAACATCGGGAAGGCGTGGTTTTCCTGCTCTGGGGTTCTCACGCACAGAAGAAAGGCACGATTATTGATACGCAGCGTCACCATGTGTTGAAAGCGCCCCACCCATCACCGCTCTCTGCGCATCGCGGTTTCTTTGGCTGCAATCACTTTGTACTGGCGAATGAATGGCTGGAACAACGAGGTGAAAAGCCAATTGACTGGATGCCGATATTACCCGCAGAAAGCGAGTAAAAAAATGCCAGCGATTCGCTGGCATTTTTATTATCAGGCTTTGTTCTGACGCCACCACTCCGCGAGCAGCACGCCTGTTGCCACAGAAACGTTGAGCGTTTCTACCTTGCCAGTGCCGTCAATCGCTATGCACAAATCGTCGGCTGAGCATGCTGCTTCTGGCAGAGCTTCACGCTCACGCCCTAATACCAGCACCATTTTTTCCGGCAGGGTGGTAGTAAACAGCGGTTTGCCTTTCCCGCTTGAGGTCATCACAACCGTGTAACCCGCCTGGCGGAAGTCGTCCAGCACATCAACAATGCTGTCGCCGGTAATCGGCTGAACGTGCTCAGCTCCGCCTTCAGCTGTACGGATGGCCGCACCTGATTCCAGCAGCGCCGCATCCTGAACCACTACGCCTTTCACACCGAAGTGCGCGCAGCTACGCATCATGCCGCCCAGGTTATGGGGGTTAGCGATATCTTCCAGTGCCAGCACGCAATCCTGCGCCCCTGCCTGACCGACCCATTGCTTAACGGTAGTACCGTTACGTTTTTTGATCAGGAAACAGACGCCGCCATGGTGTTCGGTGCCAGAGGCTTTCGCCAGCTCGGCTTCGTCAACCACGTGATAGGCTTTGCGGTTTGCCGCCATCCAGCGTAATGCTTCTTTAAAGCGCGGGGTTACGCTCTGAACAAACCAGGCGCGAACGATGGCGTCCGGGCGACTCTGGAACAGAGCCTGGCAGGCATTCTCACCGTAAACGCGGGTTTCTTCCGCGCGCTGACGGCGTAATACTTCAGGATCGATAAAGCTCTTACCGCTAATACCGCCGTGATCGGCTTTATCCGCTGCGTCATCATTCGGTGCGCGGGACACGGTACGCCACGGTGAATCTTCACGTCTGCGGTCACGTTCTACATCGCGGTCACGACCACGTTCACGACCGCGTTCGCTGTTCGGACCCTTTCGGTCATCACGGGCAGGGCGACGACCGCCTTCGGCTCGGGAAGTACCGGGGCGACCACCGCCTTTGCCAGTACGTGGATTTTGGGTGCGTTTATCCGAGTCATCGTCACTGCGGACGTACATCACTTTGACCTTGCCGTTTTTGTTCTTCAGTTCGTCGCTCATGTTTTTCTCCACCTGCTCTGCGCGAAGCGCGCAGATTACCCGATGTGCACGTCGTTAGCCATTATTTCATTTAAAAGCTAAGGACTATTGTACTCATTGAATAAAACGCATTGTTGTTTAGAACAGACTCCCCGATAATATGTAACATAATAGAAACATACTGGCGTTCCTGCCGTGAAGTCCACTCCACTCATCCAGAGGTTAGTTATGAATACCGTTTGTACCAGCTGCCAGGCTATCAACCGCATCCCTGACAATCGTGTCCAGGAAGCGGCTAAATGCGGACGCTGTGGTCACGACCTGTTTGATGGGGAGGTGATCAATGCGACCGGTGAGACACTGGATAAACTGTTAAAAGACGATCTCCCGGTGGTCGTTGACTTTTGGGCCCCCTGGTGTGGTCCATGTCGTAACTTCGCCCCGATTTTTGAAGATGTCGCGGAAGAGCGTAGCGGTAAAGTGCGTTTTGTTAAAGTGAATACGGAAGCCGAGCGAGAACTCAGCGCCCGTTTCGGTATCCGCAGCATTCCGACCATTATGATTTTCAAAAAAGGGGAAATCGTCGACATGCTTAACGGCGCTGTACCAAAAGCCCCGTTTGATAGCTGGCTTAACGAATCATTATAATCTCTACGGGGCGCATCTTGTGCCCCGTTTTCACCTCTGCGACAATAGCGTTTTTCAACGTGTTTACCCATGACCGATAACGCTGTTCTTCAGTTACGCGCTGAGCGCCTCGCGCGCGCCACGCGTCCTTTCCTTGCCCGAGGTAATCGCGTTCGCCGATGTCAGCGCTGCCTGCTGCCGCAGAAACTCTGCTTGTGCGCAACGCTGGCACCCTCTGAGGCAAAAAGTCGTTTTTGTCTGGTGATGTTTGATACCGAGCCGATGAAGCCCAGCAACACGGGGCGTTTGATTGCTGATATTCTGCCCGATACCACGGCTTTTCAGTGGTCACGCACCGAGCCGCCGCAGGCGCTGCTGGAACTGGTGAAAAATCCGGATTACCAGCCGATGGTTGTATTCCCGGCCTCCTATGCGGGTGAAGAGCGTGAAGTGATTTTCACGCCACCAGCCGGTAAGCCCCCATTGTTTATCATGCTCGACGGCACCTGGCCTGAGGCGCGTAAAATGTTCCGCAAAAGCCCGTACCTCGATAACCTGCCGGTGATCTCCGTTGATTTATCACGCCTTTCTGCTTACCACCTGCGTGGCGTTCACGCTGAAGGGCAATATTGCACTGCCGAAGTGGCCATCGCCTTGTTGGATCTGGCGGGAGATACGCAAGCCGCTGAAGGGTTAAGCGATCATTTCACTCGCTTTAAAACCCGCTACCTGGCAGGAAAAACTCAACATCAGGGAAGCGTCACAGCAGATTCATCAGAAAACGTTTAAAATCATTCGGTCACTGGTGTCATTAAGGAAGCCGATATGAGTCAGCGTGGCCTGGAAGCACTACTGCGACCGAAATCCATTGCAGTGATTGGGGCGTCAATGAAGCCTAATCGCGCGGGTTACCTGATGATGCGTAACCTGCTTGCCGGCGGTTTCAATGGACCTGTTTTACCGGTGACGCCCGCATGGAAAGCGGTGTTGGGCGTACTGGCGTGGCCCAATATCAACAGCCTGCCTTTTAGCCCGGATCTCGCCGTGTTGTGCACCAATGCCAGCCGTAACCTGGCGTTACTCGAAGCGCTTGGCGAGAAAGGCTGTAAAACCTGCATTATTCTCTCAGCTCCCGCGGCGCAGCACGCAGAGCTACTGGCCTGCGCATCACGCTACAACATACGTTTGCTGGGCCCAAACAGCCTGGGACTTCTCGCGCCCTGGCAAGGACTTAACGCCAGCTTTTCCCCCGTTCCGATTAAGCGCGGCAAGCTGGCTTTTATCTCTCAATCCGCCGCCGTATCCAACACCATTCTCGACTGGGCACAGCAGAGAGAAATGGGCTTTTCTTACTTTATCGCGCTGGGTGATAGCCTGGATATTGACGTTGATGAGCTGCTGGATTACCTGGCGCGCGACAGCAAAACCAGCGCGATATTGCTGTATCTCGAGCATTTAAGTGATGCCCGACGCTTTGTTTCCGCCGCCCGCAGCGCCTCGCGCAATAAACCTATTCTGGTGATTAAGAGCGGTCGTAGTCCAGCGGCGCAGCGTTTACTGCATACCAGCGCCGGGATGGACCCCGCGTGGGACGCCGCTATTCAGCGCGCCGGTTTACTACGCGTACAAGACACCCACGAGCTGTTCTCGGCGGTCGAAACCCTGAGCCACATGCGCCCGCTGCGTGGCGACAGGCTGATGATCATCAGCAATGGGGCCGCGCCTGCCGCACTGGCATTAGATGAACTGTGGTCAAAAAATGGCAAGTTGGCGACGTTGAGTGAAGACACCTGCCAGAAATTACGCGATGCCTTGCCTGAACATGTTGATATCGCCAACCCGCTGGATCTGCGTGATGACGCCAGCAGCGAACACTACGTTAAGACGCTGGATATTTTGCTTGCCAGCCAGGATTTCGACGCGTTGATGGTGATTCATTCCCCCAGCGCAGCCGCTCCCGGAACCGAAAGCGCACAGGCATTGATTGAAGCGGTAAAGCATCACCCCCGAGGAAAATTCGTCTCGTTACTGACCAACTGGTGCGGAGAGTTTTCCTCTCAGGAAGCCCGCAGACTGTTTAGTGAAGCCGGACTGCCCACCTACCGCACGCCGGAAGGTACCATCACCGCATTTATGCATATGGTGGAGTATCGGCGAAACCAGAAGCAGCTACGAGAAACGCCTGCGCTGCCTGACAGCCTGACCTCCAACACCGCCGAAGCGCATAATCTGTTACAGCGGGCGATTGCTGAAGGAGCCACATCGCTTGATACCCACGAAGTGCAGCCGATTTTACAGGCTTATGGCTTACACACGCTGCCAACGTGGATCGCCAGCGACAGCGCGGAAGCGGTACACATCGCGGAGCAAATCGGCTACCCGGTGGCGCTCAAGCTGCGTTCTCCTGATATCCCGCATAAGTCGGAAGTTCAAGGGGTAATGCTCTACCTGCGTACAGCAACAGAAGTGCAGCAGGCTGCCAATGCAATTTTCGATCGGGTAAAAATGGCCTGGCCGCAGGCACGCATTCACGGTTTATTAGTACAAAGTATGGCGAATCGCGCTGGTGCTCAGGAACTTCGCGTCGTCGTTGAACACGACCCGGTATTTGGCCCGTTGATTATGCTGGGTGAAGGTGGTGTTGAGTGGCGACCGGAAGATCAAGCCGTGGTGGCATTGCCGCCATTGAACATGAATCTGGCGCGTTATCTGGTGATCCAGGGGATCAAAAATAAAAAGATCCGCGCGCGCAGTGCACTGCGCCCTTTGGATATCGCCGGGTTGAGCCAGCTTCTGGTGCAGGTCTCCAACCTGATCGTCGACTGTCCGGAAATTCAGCGTCTGGATATTCATCCGCTGCTGGCCTCGGCCGGAGAATTTACCGCGCTGGACGTTACGCTGGATATTGCCCCTTTCACGGGCGATAACGAAAGCAGACTGGCTGTACGTCCCTACCCTCATCAGCTTGAAGAGTGGGTGGAGTTGAAGAACGGCGAGCGCTGTCTGTTCCGCCCCATTTTGCCGGAGGATGAACCTCATCTTCAGCAGTTCATTTCTCAGGTGACAAAAGAAGATCTTTATTATCGCTATTTCAGTGAGATCAACGAATTTACCCACGAAGATTTAGCCAATATGACGCAGATCGACTACGATCGGGAAATGGCCTTTGTTGCGGTGCGTTGTAAAGATAATCACGAAGAGATCCTCGGCGTAACGCGAGCGATCTCGGATCCTGATAACGTAGACGCTGAGTTTGCCGTACTGGTTCGTTCCGATCTCAAAGGGCTTGGACTGGGTCGCCGATTGATGGAAAAATTAATTGCCTATACTCGAGATCACGGACTTATACGTTTGAATGGTATTACGATGCCGAACAATCGTGGGATGGTCGCCCTGGCCCGAAAACTCGGGTTTGTTGTTGACGTCCAGCTCGAAGAGGGAATTGTTGGGCTAACGCTTAATCTGGCCCAATGTGAGGAATCGTGAGTAAGGTACTGGAAATGTTGACCACATTAATGGGTACTGGTGGTATCATTGCCCGCTTATGTCGTCTGCATAGCACAGAGGACCCTTCAATGAACAGAGAAGAAATGCACTGTGATGTTGTCAAAATTTAAGCGTAATAAACATCAACAACACCTTGCCCAACTACCCAAGATTTCTCAGTCAGTTGATGATGTAGATTTCTTTTATGCTCCCGCTAATTTCAGGGAGACTCTGCTGGAAAAAATAGCCAGCGCGACGCGACGGATCTGCATTATTGCGCTGTACCTGGAACAGGATGACGGTGGTAAAGGCATACTTGACGCTCTCTATGCGGCAAAACGGCAGCGTCCTGAACTGGATGTCCGGGTGCTTGTCGACTGGCACCGAGCCCAGCGCGGTCGTATTGGGGCTGCGGCATCCAATACCAATGCTGACTGGTATTGCCGAATGGCGCAAGAAAACCCTGGTATCGATATTCCTGTCTATGGCGTTCCGATTAACACCCGTGAAGCGCTTGGCGTCCTGCATTTCAAAGGCTTTATCATTGATGACAGCGTCCTGTACAGCGGGGCCAGTCTGAACGATGTTTACCTGCATCAGCATGATAAATATCGCTATGACCGTTATCAGTTGATTCGCAACGCGCAAATGGCCGATATCATGTTCGATTGGGTGACGCAAAACCTGATGAACGGTCGAGGCGTTAACCGTCTTGATGATATCAACCGCCCTAAAAGCCCAGAAATTAAAAACGACATCCGCCTGTACCGTCAGGAACTGCGCGATGCGTCATTCCATTTTCAGGGTGATGCTGATAACGAACAGCTTTCGGTTACGCCTCTGGTGGGTCTTGGGAAATCCAGTCTGTTAAATAAGACCATTTTCCATCTTATGCCCTGCGCGGAGCACAAGCTTACAATCTGTACCCCTTATTTCAACCTTCCCGCCATACTGGTGCGCAATATCATTCAACTGCTGCGTGAAGGGAAAAAGGTTGAAATCATTGTCGGTGATAAAACCGCCAACGACTTTTTCATCCCGGAAGATGAGCCATTCAAGATCATCGGTGCGCTGCCTTATCTGTATGAAATAAATCTGCGCCGTTTCCTGAGCAGATTGCAGTATTACGTGAATACCGACCAGTTGGTCGTGCGCTTATGGAAAGATGATGACAATACCTATCATCTGAAAGGTATGTGGGTTGATGATAAATGGATGCTGCTCACTGGCAACAACCTTAACCCTCGCGCCTGGCGTCTGGATCTGGAAAACGCCATCCTTATCCACGATCCTAAGCAAGAGCTCACCCCTCAGCGCGATAAAGAGCTGGAGCTTATCCGTACGCATACTACCGTCGTTAAGCACTATCGCGACCTGCAAAGCATTGCTGACTATCCAGTCAAAGTGCGTAAACTCATCCGTCGACTGCGCCGTATTCGTATCGACAGATTAATTAGCCGTATTCTGTAATCAAGACCCCGTCCAGTGACGGGGTTTTTCATATGGAGGCAACGGTGCGCCTGTTCATTCTTATCAGTATCCTTGCCATTTCGGGCTGCAGCCATATGGCTAACGACCAGTGGAGCGGGCAAGACAAAGCTCAACACTTCATCGCCTCCGCCATGCTTGCCGCAGCCGGCAATGAATATGCCCAACATCAGGGCAACAGCCGCGATCGCAGTGCGGCTATCGGCCTGATGTTCTCAGTCAGCCTGGGTGCGTCAAAAGAGCTATGGGACAGCCGTCCCGCTGGGAGCGGCTGGAGCTGGAAGGACTTCGCCTGGGATGTTGCAGGCGCATCTACCGGCTATGCGGTCTGGCAACTGGCACATTACTAGAGGCGCAGACCTTTCCCCTTCCCATGCAGCATTAGCGATACTAAAAACGCAACGACTGCCAGCGCAGTGACGTACCAGAAGAATGTCGTTTCCATACCGACAGACTTCAGGGACAACGCGACATATTCGGCTGAACCGCCAAACAACGCATTGGCCACCGCATAAGATAATCCAACCCCCAGAGCGCGCACCTGCGCCGGGAACATTTCGGCCTTCAGAATACCGCTAATTGACGTATAGAAACTGACGATTAACAGAGCACACATCACCAGAGCAAACGCCATATACGGGGATGTTACGCTTTGCAATGCTGTCAGAATGGGAACAGTGAAAATCGCGGCCAACGCGCCAAAACACAGCATTGAAGTACGTCGGCCAATTTTATCAGACAAGGCGCCGAACAGCGGTTGTACTAGCATGAACACACACAGTGCCGCCGTCATAATCCCGCTGGCTACGTTGGCATGCATACCGGCTGTGTTAACCAGGTACTTCTGCATATAGGTTGTGAACGTGTAAAAACACAACGAACCCGCGGCGGTAAAACCAAGCACCATGACAAAAGCTTTGCGATTACGCCACAGACCTTTCAGAGAGCCCGCTTCTTTCAGCGCACGAACGTCCTGTTTCGAGGTTTCATCCAGTTGGCGACGCAACCATAGCGCAACAATAGCCAGCACGGCGCCCAACGCAAATGGAATACGCCAACCCCATTCTCTGAGCGCTGAGTCTTCTAACGTGTGCTGTAATATGACCACAACCAGCAATGCCAGTAACTGTCCGCCGATTAACGTTACGTACTGGAATGAAGCATAAAAACCTTTCTTACCTTCAACGGCGACTTCACTCATATAGGTCGCGCTGGTTCCGTATTCACCACCGACAGATAACCCCTGGAATAGCCTGGCCAGCAGTAATAGCGCAGGCGCCCAGGTACCGATAGTTTCATATCCCGGTAGACAAGCGATCACCAACGATCCCATGCACATCATGCAAACGGACAGCAACATGGACTTTTTACGCCCGTGCTTATCTGCGATACGGCCAAACAGCCAGCCTCCAATTGGTCGCATCAAGAAGCCAGCGGCAAAAACGCCGGCGGTTTGTAAGAGTTGTGTGGTGGTATTTCCTGATGGAAAAAAGATATGAGCAAAATAAAGAGAGCAGAAAGAGTAGATATAGAAATCAAACCATTCGACCAGATTCCCTGATGATGCTCCGACAATCGCCCATATACGACGACGGGTATCGCCGTCTGACAGCGCCCCGTTCTCAGTTACACTACTATCAGCCATTAGAATTGTACCCCTGCCAACGATCGCGTGAATTTATCAATGATGGTTGTGTGTTTTTTAGTGAATAGAATGTTATATAATTGTTATATCTTATTGTGCGGTAAAGATCACGATTTTAATTAGCAGAGAAAGGATTCAGATATGGTCGAGGGAGAGATCCGTGTAGTAGATCGAGACAGTGTGCTTTTGTTGGTCGATTAAGGCTGTTACGTCGAATCCGGCAATGTACCGCCGCGTTGCCTGATGCGCTGCGCTTATCAGGCCTACAAAATACATTCAGCCCAGCCCCTGCAGGCCGGATAAGGCGGCACGCCGCA